>JANRMG010000022.1:0-15702 GCA_033761855.1 Candidatus Caenarcanales bacterium | reverse complement strand
GACGGATGCCAAAAGCATTAATCAAACGATCCAGACTTTTGGTCTTGCTTTCCTCTATTGATTGCAAAAGATTATCAACTGATTTGTCCTTGAATCCTTCCAACTGAAAGAGCTGCTCACGCTCCAAGGCATAAATCCCGGCAACGTCATCAATCATCCGCTTCGAAACTAATTGAGCCACAATTGCCTCGCCCAAACCACGAATATCCATGGCGCCTTTAGAGGCCCAATGCTCAATCCGCTTCTGCACTTGGGCTGGACAACTTTCTTTGTTAGGACAACGAATGGCAACTTCTTCATCAGTTCTCTCAACCGGAGTGCCACAACTTGGGCAATGACTAGGAAAAGTAAACTCTTTAGCTTCAGGAGGGCGCTTTTCGACCACCACTTTTACAACCTCGGGGATTATTTCTCCGGCCTTGCGGATGATTACATAATCTCCCTCTCGAACGTCGAGAGCTTTGATTTGGTCGGCATTATGCAAAGAAGCCCGCGAAACGGTAGTTCCAGCGAGTAGCACCGGCAGAAGTTCAGCTACCGGTGTTAGAGCGCCAGTTCGGCCAACCTCTACCGAGATTTGATTTACAAAACTTTCTGCTTCTTCAGCGGGAAATTTGTAGGCAACGGCCCAACGCGGATATTTAGAGGTTTTACCAAGCTCAGCTTGCAAATGTAAATCATTGACTTTTACCACCACTCCATCAGTGGGATAATCCAAGTCTTTGCGTTCTTGAAGCCATTTATTACAATAAGCAACAATTTCATCTAAGCCCTTGCAGACTTGGTTATTGGGGTTGGTAGGAAATCCTTGTTGTTTTAGGAATTCCAAATTATCACTATGTGACTTGGATCCTAAATTTCCTAAAGACTCATAAATAAAGACACTCAAGCCTCTTTCTGCGGATAAAGAAGAATCCAAAAGTTTAAGAGTTCCAGCCGCCGTATTGCGCGGATTGGCAAAGCGGTTTGTTTCACCTTGCAATTCTTGGAAGGCAGTGTAAGTAAACAAAATTTCGCCGCGCACCTCAAAAGGCTCTTTGCAAGCGACGGTATGAGGCAAACCCTTTATGGTTTTGACATTATGCGTAACGTCTTCCCCGGTTAATCCATCTCCCCGGGTAACAGCCCTTTGTAATTGGCCGTTTTCATAAATAATACTGATAGATACACCATCAATCTTTAGCTCACAAACGTATTCAAGAGCATATCCATCAATACGTTTAATCCAAGCTTCTAATTCTTGGTTACCAAAAACGTTCTCTAGGCTAAGCATCTGACGGGTATGCTTAATTTTGGCGAAGGGAGAAAGTAAATTTGGGCTGGCTCCCACCCTTTGGGTTGGGCTGTTAGCAGTTTTAAATTCTGGGTATTGTTCTTCAAGCTCCAACAATTTTTTTGCAGCAGCATCATAAACCTGGTCGGAAACTTCAGACTGCCCTAGCTGATAATATTGATGATTCCATTTTTCGAGAGACTCTCTAAGAGAGACAATTTCATTTTGAATATTCGCTTTCGTTTCTTCTGAGATATCCTCTGGCATATTTTGAATCAGTTGAATCTGGTTTTCAGTCGGGGAAGTAAAAATTTTATTCATTAACAAATTCTGCGAGCTCAATATTAACCATTAAAGCAGAATCACAGATTTTGGTGAAGATTTTGCTTGAACTTCTTCTTTTTATTACTAAATGTGTGAAGAGTAATCCCCCCTCGAACAGAAAGAATCCGTGAATTCATCGATGGTTTCTCGGCCCCCTTTAATAAAGGGGGGGGCCTCCCTCATTGTCCTTTAGCTTTCAATGGTGGGTGTGGGGGATTACAAAACAAGAAACCCGAAAGGAAGCCATCCATCGGGTTCTTAACTGAAGGGGGAATTTCAGATTTTTTGTTGAGTAGGTTTTGCTGTTTACTTAATGATTAGAATCTTAGTTTCTATCATCTGTTGCTACAGTACGAGCTCCATCGCCTAAATTGTAGAAAACTTTTGTTCCCCCTGGAGTTGTTCGAACAAATCGAGGGTCAGGCTGTGATCCATCATTATCCCTAGGTTTGCGTGATAAGGGAACTATGTTATTTTCAGCATTAGCAGGAAAAGTGAGGACTCCAGAACCTGACGGAACCTTTCCTTCCTGCGTAGCTGAGATTGGTTGTTGAACTTGAAGTGCTTTAGCTCTCTTCTCAGCCTCTTGGGCTCTCTGAGCTAATTCGGCTGGAGTCGATGGTGTACCGCTTGCAGGAGCAGTGCTAGCACCAGAAGTATCAGTTTGAGGATCAGCATGCATTGCTTTTTTTGTCCTTGAAGCATGCATTGCATTGGCGGTTGGAGAAACTCTTGAAACTTTATTCATAACGTCGTCTAGGGCATTTAGTGTACTTGTAACGGCTGTTGAGAGATCTGCTTGAGCTTGCTGTCCTGTTTGGTAAACAGCGGCCAAAGCCTGCCCAAATTGAGCCTTTAAAGAATCTAAAGCTTTCAAGCTGGCTTGGGATTGTTGCTTTTGACTATTTAAACCAAGGAGTGCAGCAATGGCAGTTCCCAAAGAAGCGAAAATTCCCGCAATAGCTCCCCATTCAAAAAGACCCCATTTCCTATCTGTATTTCCATTACCTCCAGGAGTTTCTGGTGTGCCAGGTGGTGGTGTACCTACTTCGCTGTTGTATTGACCGTGGAATTTCTTAATGTTATCAATTGATTCTTTTAATACTGTTTCTAAATATTTACCAGTTCTATCTGCATCGTCAGTTGAACCCTGTTTTAATTTTATGCCCTTGATATCTTTTCCGTAAGTATCAAAGATATCAAAGAATTGTTTTTGTAAACCTTTTATTGTTTCTGTGTTTTGTTGGTCTGCTGGCTTAGCAAGTTCTGCTACTAATTTTCCAATAACTTCTATTTCTTTTAAATGAGTGTTTTCAGTTACATTAGCATAAGCAGCAATTGTACTAGCATGAGAATCAAGCTCTTTGTTAAAGCCTGCTACATCAATTCCGAGCTTTCCTTCTTCTGTTCCATAACCAAGATCGTGTAAAGAATTATTTCTCTTAGTTGAAACATCCGTTATTGATTCTGCAACTGTTTTAAACTCTGCAGAGGTTTTAGTTCCTACTCCGCTATGCATTGCTGCTCTGTGTACTGCACTACCAGAATGCATCTTTGAAGGATCTTGAATAACCTGAGAGTTACCTCCTGAATAAGGTATTTTCCGTTGAGAATGACTTTTAGGCGCATGAAGAGTCCTAGAATGAGGGCTCACTCCTTTGATTGTTGTATCCATAATTTCTTTTTTATTACTCCGAATTAAATAAACTGTGTCTTAAATTTGTTTTAATAGAGATTTATTATTCTCTTAACCATTATAATCGCATCTTGACATTCTCCTGTCAAGCCATTTGTTGTCATTTGATTAAGATGATTAAAGGGAAAACAAAACTCGCTGTTAAACATTGATTTAAAGGGTTAACTAGTCTGTTGGATAAAAGCTTGAAACTGAATAAACAATTTATGCCTTTACACAATGAATAGCAAGATAATCTCATTCACTAAATTAGTTGTCAAGATAAAATTAAGAGAAACTTAACCAAAGATTATGTAAATTTTTTAATCTTGTTAATTAGTTTAGGTTTTAGGTTTAATTTGCTTTTTGCCAAACACCAACTGCGTCCCGATTATAAGGGTGGCCCCAATAAAAAATCCAAGGGTTGGATGCTCATTTAAAAACATAAAACCCCAAGTGGAAGCAAAGAGGGCACCAAAATAAAGCATATTGGTAGCCGCAGAGGTTTTTTCGCTACGCAAGCTAAAGGTTAAAAAGAGTTGCCCAATATAAGAAAAAAGGCAAACTAAAAAAATATTTAAACCCTGCAACAAAGTTGGTGTAACCCACTGCTGAAGGGAAGCCAATAAAGCAAAAGGAAAAGAAACCAGCGGAAAGTAAAAAATTATTACGTCAGCACTTTCGCCGGTGAGGTTTAGCTTTCGGACAGTTGAATAGGCAACACCACTAATTACAGCACTAAGAATACAAGCCAGCCAATAAACCAAAGGCACCGAAGCATCCAACCTACCAAATGGAAGAACCCCCGACACAAAACCCACTCCAATAAGGCCGAAGGCCAAGCAAATCCACTGACGAAAGGATGAATCCTCCCGCAAAAAGTAATAAGCAAGAATGGCCGAAAATACCGGTGAAAGATACTGAATTAAAGAGGCAACCCCAAGAGGCAATTTTGTAATGCTAAAAAAATAAGCCGAAAGCGCCAAATAACCAGCAAATCCGCGCAAAAGCAAAAATGGCCAATTGCCTTTTTTACCCCAAACACTTAATGATTGAGACTTTATAACCGCCAAAGAGGCAACTAAAGTGAAAATACTTCTAGCCAAAATAAGTTCTTGTGTGGGAATATCGGCAGCGAATTTAACAAAAAGCGCCATCAAACTAAAACTTAAAGCCGCCAAAATCCCAAAGAGCATGCCCTTGGAAAATTTGTTTGAGAAAAAAAACTTTTTCCTTATTACTCCTTCCTCCTTTAGGGGGAAGGTTGGGATGGGGGGCTCTTCTTTACTCACTTAACTCATATTCATAGCTTTCAGAGGCTGGACTAACCAAAATCCTTTCGCAAAGTTCGTCTATTAAATCAACCCGCAAATCATTCAATTGTAGCTCTATGAGCTTACCAGAACGGATAGAGTCAACCTCAAGGAAGCCAAGTTGATTAACAGCCGAAGTTAGAGTTCTGCCTGTCGGATCTAGAAGCCCTTGTTGGGGGTGAATATACAAATCAACGTTGATTGGAGTTTTTTCAGTGGTGGTTGGTTGTTCTAGAACAGTAGAAAGTTTATCTAAAACAACTTGGTAGTTTTCCAAAACATCTCCAAGACCTTCCCTGAATCTATCTTTGTCTAGTTTTTTTATATCATTGTTTTTAACGCTAAAGTTCTCCCCCTTATAATTTTCCCAGAGTCTCATATTGTCTGGGCTCAGTTCATCACCCAAAACCAATTGTCTATTTTGGTCAAAACCGAATTCAAGCTTCAAATCAACTAAACAAATTCCAGCCTGTTGAAAAAGATCCCGCAAGAGCCAATCGATCATCAAAGCATTGTTTCTAATCTTCCTTAAATCGCTCTTAGAGATTAAATCCATCTCAAAGAGTTCATCTTCGGTCAATAAGGGATCGTTCAAAGCGTCGTCTTTAAGGTGAAACTGAACAATTGTTTTTTTAAGTTTCGTTCCTTGTTTGATTCCTAACCTCTTACAAATGCTCCCAGAAGCATAATTGCGAATAATCACTTCCAAGGGAATCATATTTAATTTGCTGACCTGAAGAGTATCAGTAGTTAATTGTTTAATAAAATGAGTTTGAATTTTTTGGCTATTCAAGAATCCAAAGAGCTTGGCTGAAATGGTAGCATTGAGAGCACCCTTCCCTTCTTTCTCTTCGGCTTGCTTGCCATTTAAGGCCGTTAAAACGTTTTTAAAAGTCATCTTGCAGACTTGGCTTCCAGCCTCAAATTCTAATATTTTAGCTTTGCCTTCTTTTGTTTCTAAGGTGCCTAGATTGGTATTCATTGGAGTTTGTAAAGAGAATTTATAAATAAGTCTAGCAATTGTATTTAACTTATTGTTTTTGAAAAGTTTCGAGTGAAGCACCTCACTCCTTCCGCCGCCCAAATCAATTTAGGGGAGAGGTTTTCAGTGAATTAACATAAAAAGAAATAAATTCTCTGAACCAATTTTTTATAAAAACGTCTTAATTGTCTTAATAAATTTAAGCAAAAAATTTAAACTAAAAGTTATGAAATCCAAGTTAATTTACAAAACAAGTAGAAAGTTCTCGGGATTCAAAAATCTTTTAAGTAAGCTGCTTGTATTGGTTCTCTTCATCGGTCATTTAGCACCTTCTAAACTTTTGGCCGAAGAAGAAACCGTGCTTCAAGGATCGGTGGAAAGATTGGTGCCTAGCGGAACTCCGGTTAAATTAAAAATAATTTCCACCCCAATTAAACAAGAACTTTATTTAGAAAGATGGAATGTAGAAGGCGATTTTATCCCACCGCAAGAGGGAGACCAAATAATCTCTGAATTAACAGAGCCTGTCTTTGTTGAAGGTGATTTGGTAATTCCAAAAAAAACTCAGTTTTTTGGCGTCGTTAGCAAAGTAATTGCACCAAAGAAATTCGGGAAAGATGGCCGAATTATGGTGTCTTTTGAGGGTTTAAGAACCCCGAGAGGCAAGTTTTTAAAATTCGAAGACCCTAGCCAAACTCTTTCGGGTAGCGCTTTAAGCAAAACCCAAAAGCTAGCCAGAGGCGCAGTAAGAGTGGGAACTTATGCAGTCGGCGGAGCCACTGCCGGAGTGGTAGCAGCTGGAGCTTTGGTAGCTACCAACGTGGGTAGTTTGCTTCTGGCAAGCGTACAACCTCAGTACATATTTGGAACTGGTGCTGGAATTGGTTTATTGGTCGGAGTGGTGGCCTCAGTCATAAAAAAAGGGAAGCCGGGAACTCTGATGCCAGGAGATGAAATCCAAATCAATCTTGAACGGAGCGTTGTCTTGCCAATTTCCGAACCAATTCAAGAGCAACCAAGCGATGAATTCAGTGTAAATGGATTAGCAATAAAAATCTTAAATAAGAAATTAATTCAGGATGGTCTTGGTAAACCGGTTATGGTGATTGATTTAGAAGTTAATAACCAAACCAACAAAGTTTTATATGCCAATGATTTTATAATGTTTGGACCCTACGGAAGAACTATTTATCCCGGAGGCTTGTCTCTAGAGAGCCTGAGAGAAGATTCTCCTTTTATGGAAAGTTTGTCAATGAAGCAGTTCAAACCCAGAGAAACGAAAAAAGGACAAGTTGCTTTTGAGGTTGACTATCCTGGGTTTGAACATTTATTGGGACTTAAAGAAAGATCTTCACAATCTTTAATCTACAAATCATCGATGGGTTTCCCCTCTGAGTTTGCACCCAAAACAAAAAAAGGGAAGTTAAAGGAAAAATTATTTGGCGGACACTCGGATCCTTGGAATTAGATTAATAACTAATGGTGCGTGTTTAACATATTGAAAAAGTGTCTAAAATCAACGAAATGCGCCTTCCAGAATCAGGATTCTTAAGGGCGCATTGGCCGGTGCACCTCCAAAAAAATAGAGTGTTCGGGTCGTCGCGACCCGGGAGCGGGGATGCCCAAAAGATAATGTTGGGCTGGCGGTAAGCCCCTTGTAACCTCCCTCTCAAAATTTTTCAGAAATTAAGCTTTTCTTTATTCTTGGATCTCTTGCTATCTCTTGTTTCTAAGTCTTTTAGAAATCCGCACCACTAGTTAATAGACTTTGTGAATAACCCCCTCGAACAAAACGAATCTGTGAAATCACTGATGGATTCTCGGCCCCCTTTTTAGAATGAAAAGCCCTTGGGTCTTCGCTCTCGCTAAGCCCTGCAGAGCAACCCGTGCTCACGCACAAATTAAAGGGGGAGCCTCTCTTTGTGGTCTTTAGCTGTTAATGGCGGGTGTGGGGATTATAAACCTAAACAATCAGCTAAAAAAATTTTTAAGCCAAAAACTCATACATTTGGATAATTAATGTAAATTTATATAAATTAATAAGTTTAGTCTCTCATGAATTTTTTCCAAAAATTATCAGATTTCTTTTATTCAATTTTGCGGCTAAAAATTTTAGATAGATATATTCTAAATGAGTTTTGGCTGCCATTCGCCTCGAGTTGCGGCATTTTAACGGGTATTTGGCTAGGCACAGATGAAGTGCGAGACGCCTTCAAACTTTTGGCAGATACTAATGTTCATTTTTCAATTGCTCTTTCTTTAATTCTTTTAAAAATTCCATCTTTATTGACTTATACAATTCCTGTAAGCGTAATCTTTGCTTCTTTCTCTGTTTTCATCAAACTTTCCAGTGATTCCGAGATTATTGCTATGCGCTCTAGCGGAATTAGCCTATTACGGATTGCTTATCCAACCATACTTTTTGGACTGATCATGACTTTAATTAATTTTACGATTAGTGAATTAGTTGTCGCCTGGACTTATCCAACATCCAAGAGAATAGAGGCAGCCGCAACTAGTAATTTTCCGATTATTCCTTTTATTGATGATTTTGCTTATTTTGAAAGAAGTAATCGTTATAGCCCTCTAAGGCGAATAGTGCATGTAAAGCATGTTGAACCTTATCGTAACTTATTGAAAAATGTAACCATTTTGGATTTAACACGCGACGATACTGATTCAATATACATTGCAGCAAAAGGCCGCTGGAACACAGAAAAGAAAGGCTGGGAACTTGCCGATGGTATCAGCTATAACATCTCAAGTGATGACCCAAGTGATTCGAAGCATATTTCTCGCTTTGAGCGAATCATCATTCCTTCCGGAAAGTCAACGCAAGAAATTATGAAAAAGCTTAGTCAAATTAAATCACAAAACATTTTTGATATTTCAAAGCTACTTAAAGATATTCGTAAAGACAATCTCGAAGTTGAAAATTACAGTAGATTAAAAATGAGTTTTCATCAAAAAATTGCTAATCCATTTTCTTGTGTAGTTTTTGCCTTTCTGGGTGCTCCAGTTGGTATTGTTAGGAGGCGGGCTCAAAGCAATATGGGATATTTGTTAATTG
This sequence comes from Candidatus Caenarcanales bacterium, assembly GCA_033761855.1. Classification (GTDB taxonomy): domain Bacteria; phylum Cyanobacteriota; class Vampirovibrionia; order Caenarcaniphilales; family Caenarcanaceae; genus JANRMG01. Next base: position 7,065 of record JANRMG010000022.1, on the reverse strand, counting down.
GTGCATTAATTCTTGCCTACTACGTTTTACAGAGTACGGTGACTTCTTTTGGAGATTCTGGAAAGATGAATGCCATTATTGCATGCTGGATTCCCAATGTATTTTTAATGGGGATGGCTGGTTATCTTCTTTGGAGAAAATCAGAGTTTGTTAGTTAATCTCCGAGACCTCACCCCCCTAACCCCTCTCCAAAAGAGGAGAGGGAAGTAAACTACTTAGGGTTTAAACTTATCAACTTAATATTTTAATCTGTCTTAAAGCCTCATAAGCCACAATCCCAACAGAGGTTGAAAGGTTGAGACTTCTTTTATAATCTTCACTAAACATAGGAATCAATAAAGAATTCTCAGGATTAGCTCTTAGTTCCAGAGGCAATCCTCGGGATTCAGGACCAAAGACTAAATAATCGTCTTCTTTGAACTTAACTTGCCAGAGAGTCTTTTGAGCTTTTGTTGTTAAAAACCAAAATTGTGAATTGTGTCTGGGAGAATAAAATTCTTGCCAATTTTCATAAATATTAATTTTGAGGTACTGCCAATAATCTAAACCTGATCTTTTTAAATACTTGTCGCTAATTTCAAAACCAAGAGGTTTTATCAAATGAAGATTTAAACCATTGCAGACACATAAACGACCAATATTTCCAGTGTTTTGAGGAATCTCAGGTTCAAAAAGAACAATATTTAACATTTACAATTTTATTGTTAACTAATACTTAGGATTTGTAAAAAACTCAAAATACTATTTCAAGTTAAACTGTATTCAGGCCAAAATATAACGAATTTCATTTAAGAACTTGTTGTCCATCGACAAATTAGTCTCTCTAGAACAATGAAAAAAAGATTTATACGCACTAAATCATTTAGTATTTTTCTTGCTACAACGTTAACCATAGCAACTGTTCCATTTTCTTTGTCCTCTAAATCAGAATTGAACAATAATGCTGTTCAATATTATTCGATGGCTCTCCAATGGATGAGAAATGGCAATGATATTGAAGCTTCTAATGCTTTCCAGAAGGCAATTGCTTTAGCTCCCAACGATGGAGATATTAGAGCCAACTTTGCTGACTTTTTGACTAACACTGGCAAAACCCAAGAAGCCTTGATGGAATATGCAAATGCTGTCCGTTTGGCTCCAAATAAGGGACGCATAAGAGTCCTATACGGAAGAGCTCTTCTAAAGGCTGGAAGCACTGATGAAGCCATTGAGCAATTAATGGTTGCTAACCAATTAGAACCTAACTTTCCCTTCATTTCTCTTAATTTAGGCGAAGCAGAGCAGCAAGCCGGAGCTTTTGATAAATCTATTTTTCACCTGGAAAGAGCCCTAAAAGAAGACCCTAAAAACCGTAAGACTCTCAGGCTTCTTGCCATCGCCTACCACAACACTAAACAATATCCGCAAGCAGTTAATTATTATCAGCAAATACTTGCTTTAGCCCCAAATGATGAATGGTCTCAAACTAATTTAGCTCGTACCTATTTTGAAGCGGGAGATCTAGTTTCTGCCGAAAAAGCTTATGCTCAATTAATCCAACAGAAGACTGATCGCGCGGATTTACTTTCAGCTTATGCAGAAATTCAATATAAAAAAGGTAATTTGCAAACCGCAATCAACCTTATGAACAACGCTCTAATCTTGCAACCCAACGATCCCAACTTGCACGCTGTATTAGCCAGCTACTTAGAAAAACAAAATAACTATTCTGCTTCGGTTGAGCATTACCGTGCGGCTACTCAACTCGAAAAAAATCCACAGGTTAAAACCAAGTACCTTCTTTCGGAAGCCCAACTTTTATACAAAAACAAAAAGTATGACCAAGCCTCTGCAATCATTGAAGATGTTTTATCCAAAGACCCAGACAATATTAATTTGAAAACGCAATTGGCTGATATAAGGCTTTGGCAAAAGAAATACCCAGAAGCGGTTGCTCTGTACCGTGAGGCATTAGCCTTAACTCCTTCACTTGCCCAAAACAAAGATCTTCTTTTCAATTATGGCGCCAGCCTCATGGGAATCAAAGATTGGGTGAACGCTGAAGTCGTTTGGAACAACTATGTAAAATTAAATTCTCAAAGCAGAGAGGCTTGGTTTAACCTTGGATTGTCGCAAGAATCAATTAAGAAATATTCTTTAGCAACCGAATCTTATTTCAAAGCCATTGAATTGGGCTATCCAAAAGTTGAGCTTTTAGAGCGGGTTGCCAACTACCAGGTCAAAAGCGGAAATCTAGCGGCAGCCGAGACTACCTACAGAGAACTAATTCTAACTAAGCCCGAGAATTCAACCTATCCAATCACTCTCTCTCGTATTCTTAATGACCTTGGACGGAATGACGATGCAATGGAGGTTTTGCGCAAAGCGCCAAAAAGCAACAATAATATTAGATTAGAATTAGCTGAAAAAATAGCAAAGTCTGGTGATTTTTATACAGCTGCCACCGAGTTTCAGAAAGTCCTAGAGAGAGATATTAATAATTCAAGAGCAATTATTGGTTTGGCAGATTCTTATTCTTCAATTGGTCAGTATTCCGAAGCGATAACTCTTTACGAAAAGTACCTGGAAACCAATTCCAGTGAGCTTCATGCCCGTTATAATTACGCTTCGGCCTTAGCTAATATTGGTAAAGAAACAAAAGCAATAGAAGAATTTAAAAAGGCCTCTAATATTGATCCAAGCTATGGTGACACTTATTACTCTTTAGGGGCTTTACTATTGAACAGGGATGCCTCTGCTGCTCGAGTCTATTGGCAAAAATATCTTGACTTAGAACCTCAGGGTGAATACAAATCTGACATCCTTCATCATTTCCCTGATTTAAAGTAACTCATAATTTTCTGCAAATGTGGGATTTTCTTCTAAAAGCTACTCCTTTTTACATTTTTTTGTACATTCAGAAGAAATTCTATTTAATTTATTTCCTTGAAACTAGAGCATTTACAATTTCCCCTCTTAAAGCCCAAGCATTAACCTCTGTAATCTTCACTTGAACAAAATCACCGGGTTTCTCACAACCAACAGGATAAAAATTACAAATTTTACCGCCCCTCGTACGTCCAGCCAACAGAGCTGGGTTTCTCGCACTGGGTCCTTCAATCAAGATTTCTTGAACGGTGTTTGCGTATTTTTTACGGGTTTGCTTTTCAGCTGTCTCGGTTACAAGCGCGTTTAAATAAGTTATTCTTTGGCGCTTTTCTTCTTCAGATACGCGCAGAGAATCATCAAGCTCCCACTTGGCGCCTGGAGTGTTTCTGCGCGGAGAATACATGGCTGTAATGCAAGAGTCAAAACCAAGTTCTTCAACTGCTTTACAAGTGTTTAAAAATTGCTCATGTGTCTCGCCCGGGAATCCAACGATAAAGTCACTAGTAATATTGGCATCAGGCATTAAAGCACGAATTTTAGCAGCCATTTTTCTGTAACTTTCGTTATTGTAAATTCTTGCCATCCGACGAAGAGTAGTGTCATCACCAGCTTGCATTGGGATATGGAAATATTCACAAACTTTTGGCAATTCCGCAACTGTCTCAATAAGCTCATCAGTAACGTGATAAGGATGTCCTGTCAAAAATCTAATTCTTTCTAAACCTTTTATATCGTGAATATAGCGAAGCAGAGAAGCCAAAGAACTTCCATTCTCTAAATCAATACCGTAAGCAGTTACATTTTGTCCCAACAAAGTAACTTCCTTAAAGCCCTCTGAGACTAACTGTTCTATTTCTTGCTTTATAAACTCTTTAGTCCTGCTTTTCTCGCGGCCGCGAACTTGAGGGACAATACAATAAGTACAATTAAAATTACAACCCAAAATAATATTTACCCAGGCTGTCACAGAGGTTTGTCTAATGATCGGTGTTTCTGGTATTTCGTCGGGCAATTGCTCGTAAAGCTCGCATTGGTTTTTACCAGTTTTTTGAGCCTCCAATAACAAGTCAGGAAGGCGATGAAGATTGTGTGTACCGAAAACAACATCGATGTAAGGCATTCTCTTTTGAATTTGCTCGCCTTTTTCTTGTGCCAAACAACCCGCAAGCGCAATCATCAGTCCGGGTTTTTGTTCTTTAAGTTTATTCCAACGTCCAAGATTGCTATAAGCTCTATCGGCTGCTCCCTCACGGATTGTACAGGTATTTAAAATCAACAAATCAGCCGCATCGGGATTGTCGGTGGACTTATAATCGAGTTCGGACAGTAAACCGAGCATCCGCTCCGAATCAGCTTTATTCATTTGGCAACCCAGAGTTTCTACATAGCAATTAGGCATAATTAAAAAGAGTTTTATCGTAAGACATTTATTATAAAGCCTCCATGTTTTATCAAAGGAATCCATGAAAAAGTTGGGGAAGGTTTAAGAACAATCGTTTGATTAAAATTTGCTTTTTCAGTAAAACTTAAGCGCTTAAAGGAACAAGCTTATAGCCAATACCTCTAACTGTTCTAATCATTTCTGGATTCGCTGGGTCTTTTTCTAACTTTTCTCTCAAATAACGAATATGAACGTCAACTGTTCTGGATTCGCCGATGAAAGACCAACCCCAAACTTGTTCAAGCAGTTGGTTACGGCTGTAAACACGGTTTGGATTAATCGCTAAAGTCTTCAAAAGTTCAAACTCACGTTGTGTCAATTCAATCTCGTTACCTTGAAGATAAACCGTATGACTTATTAAATTAATGCTTAAAGGACCTAGCTCAATTTGTTCAGGTTCTTGGTCTGAAGAAGATTTACTATCGGGTGTAGCATTTAATGGTGAATTACGAAGACGTGTTCTCACCCTTGCGATCAGTTCTTTCATGCGAGCCGGTTTAGGGATGTAATCGTCTGCACCCAGCTCAAGACCAATTACAGCATCAATTTCGGTAGTTTTAGCAGTGAGCATCAAAATTGGAACTTTAATTCCTTTATTTCTAATCTCTTTGCAAATATCAAAACCACTAATTCCTGGTAATAAAACATCCAAAATTATTAGGTCAAATTGTTCTTCTAAAGCTAAATTGAGTGCCTCGTGACCATCGTGGCATGGAACGGTCTGATAACCTTCTTGTTTCAAAGCAAATTCGATTGAATAAGCAATGTCTTTTTCGTCATCAACTACAAGAATTCGTGGTATCGAAACCTGACTTGACTTCTGATTTGTGGTCATATCTAATTGTAGTGTTTGCATAGCAATAATATCCTATGTGAATCGAAGTATGAATGTAAATTTCTTACGAAACAGGTTAATTGATCCTTAAGATCAACTAATCCATACCTTAAAACTTTAAGATGAAATTGCTTTGAAGTTCTTAACATTAGGTGCTTACATATCAATACTTTTACATTGCTTTAACATTATAATAACCCACAAAAAAATCGTTTAAAAGCTCTATCAAAAAAGGCTTTTATAGAAAATCCTAAGATTTCAAGGTTTTTTAGAAATATTCAATGCTTATAATTTAACTATCAAACGTTTAGAATATATTTCTTAAATTATTTTCACCATAACATTGAATTCAATAAGCCAAAATTTACTAGAAGTGAAAAACTCTTTTTTTCATAAAAGGCTCCGATGCAGCTTTTTGATTTTTGCTTTATTTGCTTTTGGACTTAATCAACCTGCCAAAGCTGAAAGAGGAGAAATAATTGAATCTAAGAGCTTAATAAGTTTTAATGTAACTTCTAACTTTCATAAATTTAGAGGGAATATTAATAAGTTCTCAGGTTTTATTTACGGTGATAACCGAGACCTAAAAAGTGTAAATTTTTTACAACTTGAATTCATTCCAAATCACTTTTCAACTAAAAACGTGGCTCGTGATTTAAATATGAAAAAAATGTTTTCAGTCGATGAAAATCCACTAATAGTCTTTAAATCCACCCATGTTGTTGTTTCTAACGATCGGTCTTTAGCTGATATAAAAGGCAAACTGACTATAAATGGAATAACTAAAAAAGTAAATTTTACGGCTAATTTATCTAAACTATCTAATAGTGAGATAAAAGCCAAAGGCTCTTTTCCTCTAAAACTATCAGATTTTAAATTAAGTCCACCAGCGCCAGCTTTCATAAGAGTAAACAATTTAGTTCAAGTTGAGTTTGACGCTGTAGCCAATTGGTCCTATTAAGCGAGAATTTTGTGACAAAAGAAAAAAGTTCATCAATACAGCAACTTATTCAACTTTTTCGGGAAGAAAAGTACTTTGAACTTCATGATGAATTGGAGATTTTGTGGACTAATTATGATTTGCAAGAAAACACTTTAAAAGGCAAAACAACAAAGCATAAACTTCAGGCTGTTATCCAACTTTCGGTTGCACTGCACCATTTGAAGAATGAAAACTTAAAGGGTTGCGAAATTCTCTTGCAGAAAGCTTCTTCCAAGTTAGAAAAAAGTATTTGTAATCAATTAAGTGCAAAAACCGAAATTGAAAACTTTTTGAATGATTTACTCTAAATCAGGTGAATATCCGCGTCGCAAAGTGTTTTCGACAATGGTTACCGGATCGGCAAATTGCAAAAGATAATCCGGCCCGCCAGCTTTGGAACCAATCCCAGAAAGTTTATAACCCCCAAAAGGATGCCTGCCGACAATTGCTCCGGTAATAGAGCGATTGATATAAAGATTTCCAACTTCTAAATTCTCTTTTACATATTTAATAACATTTGGATTACGAGAGTAAATGCCCCCAGTCAAAGCAACATTTAGTGAATTAGAAAGCTCGACGGCTTCCTGAATATCTTTGACTTTAAAGGCTGCGACGACAGGAGCAAACAGCTCTTTGCAAGAGACTTCGGCCTCCGGAGGCAACCCTTCGATTAAAGTTGGTGGGAAGTAATAGCCCTGAAAATCTATATTGGGGTACAAATCTTTGGACAGGCCTGCCTGATGAACTTTTACACCAATACGGGTTGCTTTGTAAGTTTGTTTTAAATCCTCAATGGCTCTCAAAGTCTTCTTTAAAGAGTCTTCATCGATTAAAGCCGAAAGATAGGTAGCTGGATCTTTAGCAGGACCAACTTTTATATCGTTCATTGCAAGCTTAAAGCGAGCTATAAATTCATCATAAATATTTTCGTGAAGTATA
>JANRMG010000021.1:0-14227 GCA_033761855.1 Candidatus Caenarcanales bacterium | reverse complement strand
GCAAAGGTAAAGATGAAAAAGTTGTAATCAAGGAAATCCCTCTTGGAATCACTTGGGAAGTAGAAAAAGTGCCACCAGCGCCACAAAAAGAACAAGAAAAAAATGCTCCCCTCGATGAACAGAGCCAATCGATTGCGATGGACAGCAAACCCGATAAAAAACCAAACGAAAAGAAAGAAGAAAAATCTGATCCTTCCAAGACCAAGCCTCCTTCGGGTGTGCCGAACAGCGATAGCGTTGACCGTAAAAACCTACCTGATAAACTGCCAAAACTTGGTTATATTGGAGTTCAACTATCCGAGATACTCTTTCAGGGCCAGGTTAGATCTTACATTGCTTTTGTTTACCCAAATACAAGCGCTGAAAGAGCAGGTCTTAAGACAGGAGACTTTATTGTTTCAATTAATGGCAAACCAGCCTCGGGGTTAAACGCCTTTCAGGTCAGCCATATGGTGCGTGGTCCCCTGGGAACAGTGGTGGACTTAGTGGTTTTTCGTGAAGGTGAGGGTGAGAAGAGAATTAAAGCCTATCGAACAGGAAATATCTTCAATGAGAATGAGCTTCTAGACCCACTAAATAAAGGTAAAAAGCCAAATGGTTTTAATTCTGAACCAAGTCCGCAAGAAATTCAAAAGCTCTTACAACAAAAAATTGTCCCATTGGAAGACGACGTTAAGCTTTAGTGAAGTTTTTACCTTATAAGTTGATTTTTGGAAATCATATTTAGCTTGTGATAATGGCCTCTGAGCTTTTGAACTTTTAGTTCTAAATAAATCATCAACTCTTTATCTTGATCTAAAACTTTAGAAGTAATTTGCTGTAACTCCTCACTGAGTCCGGCAGTATTAGTTTTAAAGACAGAACTCGCCGCTTCCAGCTTTTCGCTTAATATTAAACGTCGATTTAAAAGCCCTTCGAAAAGATGATTACGATTCTGTTTTAAAGCACTGAGCAATTCCTCATTAACCTTGTTGAGATCAGTTAAGTTCTTTAGAATTTCTTCTTGTGTTGGTTCTATTTGCGAAGATTTTGAATTCATCCGAATATCTTTTATGAAGTTAATTTCTTCATTCCCTTTTCAGGGACTCCCATAGCAGATTTGAAAGTAAAAAAATTTTAGTAATCTCAATAGATGTGAAGAGTAAAAATCTAAATTAAACTTTAAGCTTATTAATCAATTGATCGAGTTTATTAGCAATATTAGAGAAGTCAGTTGCTGTGGCGGCAACTTCTTCGGATGCGGCTGTATGTTCTTCGATGCTTGCGGTTACCAACTCGGCGTCTTGTTGAACTAAGTTGGCTTGATCGGCAACAGAGTATGTTAAGTTAAGAATCTGGCTGGATGTATCAACCTCTTGGTCAATTACTCTTTCTACCTCTCTGACTGATTCTTGAGCGCTTGAAACTGCTTTTTCAATCATCCTGAAAACCTCTTCGGTCTTGATGGATGCTTCGTTTCCAGAGGCAACACTGTCCATACTGTTAACCATCTGCTTTGTCATGTCAGAGACACGCATTTGGATTTGGGTTACGAGGTTGGCAATCTTTTTAGCAGAAATATCTGATTCTTCTGCCAGTTTACGAACTTCCTCTGCGACCACAGCGAACCCTCTTCCGTGTTCACCCGCTCTTGCAGCTTCAATTGCGGCGTTTAGGGCGAGCAAATTTGTTTGCGAAGCTACCGAACTAATAAGGTCTACAATTTGATTAATCTTTTGTGATTCTGATCCCAAGCTTTGCATGGTGGAAGAAAGCTCTTCCATACTACCTTTAATGTAAGAAATGGTTCTTCTAATCTCTTTAACCATATTGGAACCATCTTCGATGAAAGAACGAACCGCATTGGATTCCTCTACCGAGCGATTTGCTTGTTGCTTGGACTCGTTGATTAGCAAGTCCAAACGACTTATGGAAGAAGAAGTTTTATCGGCCAACTCTTTTTGAGTTGAAGACCGGTGGGAAACCTCACTGATGGTTTGAGCAATAACTTCCACGCTACCTGAGGCCTGCTGTGATGAAGCCGCCAGAATTTCCGCTTTCGTCGCCAGCTCGTGGGATTGCACATTAATCTGCTTCACAATCATAGAGATCTGTTCAATTAATCGATTGAAACCCCTTGCCAGGTCGTCGGTTTCGTCGTTGTTATTTTCTGGTAGTCTTTTGTTTAAATCGGCTTCAAAAGTCGAAAGTTTGTTTAGAGCATCTCTCAAGGTATAAATAGATGCCATTGTGGATGAGCCTATCCAATAAAAAACCATAAGGTTTAATACAACGCCTACGATGGCCGCAATGATTTGTACCCTTTTTGCTGTTTCTATTTGTTCGGAGTTGTTAGCTTCTAATTCTTTGATTATTCTCAATGCTTGCTTATTCGGGTTTTGTACAGCCTGATTGAGAGCTAAAATTGTTTGATTAAATTCGGTAAGACTTAACTGCTTCTGATCTCCATTAGCTAGGCCTTTCGCCAAGTATTTGTAACAAAGTTTTTTGAAGCTGCTCCAACTATCTTTAAATTGAATGAATTTGTCATTTAAAATTTTATTCTTTTCTTCCAGCATCGATAGATTCACCAAAGATGCTTCGACGTGGTCAACTTTTTCATCAAAAGAAGTCTGACTCAGCCTGCCCATCAGTACGATTGGAAGAGCATAATTTACTTCAGAGATTTGTCTTCTAATCTCAGAGGATCTTGTTAAATAAGTTTCGGTTAGGATGGCTCTTTCATAACTTATAAAGCTAAACCAAACCAATCCTGATACTACTAAAGTCAAGGTTATAAAACCAATTAATAATCTTAGTTTTATTGGAAGCTTAATTAACAAGGGTTTTGCACTCCATTTCCAGGGCCCATTTCCAAGGCAAAGTTTGGCAACATACAATTTATCTATTCCACCAAAAAAGAAGAAAACAAGAGCTTTTAGTGATCACCCTAAAGAGAATTTACAATAAGCTAGCAATATCTATACAAAATTAAAGAAATTTTTGTGCAATTTTATTAACTAATGGTGCGGATTACAATATTTGTAAAAAGTATTTCGCTAATGTATGTATCGCTTGAATTGGACTATTTTGATAGACTTGAAATTCATTAAGAAGTTTTTTAATAGCTTAACCATTGCTCAAAAACTAGCTTGCGTTGAGCTAAAGTCCAAAAATTAGTCGAGATCAATTTTAAAATGCGCTTTTTAATTTTCGCTTTAACAAGTTTTTTTATCCTCCAAAATGCCTATGCAATCGAGCACAATCCGTTAATTCGAATTGGGATAATTCAACACTTTGGAAAGAATTCTTCTTCCAAGCTAAAAATTCAGCCATCTGACCCATATTCGAGACTTGAGTTGATCTTTCCTCGTTATCCGCACACGCAAGATTTAAATTCGTTTCAAAAACAACTTGTACCTTCTTTAGAAATTACTTCTACCTACCATCCCCTCAAAGAGCTGCAGACCCAACCGAGTAAAGTAATAGCAGGTACCTATAGAACCTTTGAGACTGCCAGCTACTACTCTCAGGTTTTAAAAAACAAACTGCCAGAGCTTAATTGGCAAGTTGTATACCCTGACCCATGGCAGGTATGGGCCACTTCGCAAAATCCAGAAGAGACTGTAAGAATTCTTAAATCAAATGGTTTTGAATCTGCCTGGATTCAAGAAAGTAACCTTCAAAAAAAAGTATTAGGTTGGGAGGGAGATAATTTAATTGGAGAAAAGCTTCCAGAGCAAGAGAATTCAAGGAAGGGCAGCTTTAAATTTCACAGAAGTAAACTGTTGGTTCGTAATCCATCGGGGTTACCAATAAAAGTTAATGGAAAAACTTATCCGGGTTCCCTAGAGATTATTCCAGACTCTTTTGGTAATTTTAGTGTTGTAAATGAAGTAAGGCTGGAAGATTATTTAAGAGGGGTAGTTCCCTATGAAGTTGGTGCAGACGCTCCTCAGTCAGCTTTGGAAACACAAGCGATTTTAGCTAGAACCTATACTTTGGCTAATTTGCATCGTTTTTTACCTGAAAATTACCAATTGTGTGCAACGCAACACTGCCAGGTTTATGAAGGACTTGGTGCAATCAATCCATTGATCGATAGGGCAATTCAAAATACCAGAGGGATTGTTTTAACCAATCAAGCGGGGCAAATTGCACAGGTTTTTTACTATTCAACCGACGGAGGGTTCACAGCTAACTATACTGATATATGGCCTTCAATTAATGAGGCTAGCGTTAAGCAATTAGATGGTGTAAGCACTTGTAGTAATCTTCCAAAGGGATTTAACCTTTCTAATGAAGATGATTTAAGAGTCTTTTTAACCAGTCCAGAAGCTAAAACCTGGGGGTGTTACGATTCCGTTTCGCCTTCTTTTAGGTGGGAAAAGCGAATTGCAAAGTCTGAATTAACCCAAGTGATGAAAAAAGCCAGAGACAAATGGAAATTTGCTTGGCCAGAATTTAATAATATAAAAAACGTTCAAATCATAAATCGTAATCAAACAGGTAGAGCCATTAAAATGCTTGTTGAAAGCGACAAAGGTATTTTTTATGTAGACCTTGATGAGATTAGAACCGCTCTTGGTGGGCTTCGAAGCTCCATGTTTGTGATTTTAAGAGAGAATGCTAACGGTACCGAGACGCTAGTAATTAAAGGTGCTGGCTTCGGCCACGGAGTGGGCCTCAGCCAATTTGGTGCTCGTAATTTGGCTTCCAAAGGGCTACAGCATAGACAAATCCTCGGAATTTATTTTCCTTCTTATCGATTGACGCAGATTTAAATTAGATACAAGAATTTCTCTTTGACTGAAAAACTTAATAAAGCTATTATTATTTGAACTCGTTTTACGGATATTTTGAATGACAGAAAAATCTACTCAGTCTGGACAAGTAGCTTTAAAGAGAGTCTTAGGCCCATTTGACTTAATAATGATGGGAGTAGGCTGCATCATTGGAGTTGGGATCTACATTCTGAGCGGAGTAGCCGCAGCTAACTACGCTGGTCCAGCTGTTGTTTTGTCATTCATTTTAGCTGGTTCGCTTTGCGGTTTTGTGGCTCTTGCCTACGGGGAACTTGCTTCCATGTTCCCTTTGGCTGGAAGCGCCTACAGTTATTCTTATTATGCTTTTGGAAAGCGCGTTGCCTGGTTTTTAGGTTGGACATTATTGCTTGAATATACTGTTGCAGCCAGCGCTGTTGCTGCCGGTTGGTCATCCTATTTCCAAAGATTTTTAAAGACAGCCTTTAATTACGATTGGCCAGCACAAATTGGTGCCACACCCGGAAGCCTGCCTGAAGGTCAATGGAGCATCAACTTGCCATCAGTCATAATTCTTATGGTAATTGCTTACATAAGTGTCAGAGGGATGAAAGAGTCGGCAATCGTGAATAACGTCATTGCAGCGCTCAAAGTAATGGTTTTACTTTTCTTTATTGGTTTTGGAATGCTCTTCATCAATCCTGAAAACTGGCATCCCTTCGTTCCAGAAAGGATTGCAACTACACATCTCTCCGCAGTTGGAGTGTGGGAAATCCCCGTTCTGGACTTTATTCGCAGCATTTTTTCTCCGGGTGGAATTCAACAACTTATAGAGGCCCAATCTCAATTTTGGCATTTCGGAGTTCAAGGAGTGTTGACAGGATCTGCGATTGTATTTTTTACTTATGTTGGCTTCGATATGGTCTCAGCCACCGCCGAAGAAACCAAGAACCCTCAAAAAGATGTCCCAATCGGGATTATTGGCAGCCTTTTAATTGCAACAGTTTTATACATTGCAGTTGCTTTGGTACTTACAGGCATAATGCCTCCGGTAGTGGACGGTCTTCCCAATCCACAATTAACAGCTAAAGATGCAGCGGCTCCTTTGGCAATTGCTTTTTCCTCAATCAAAGGGATTGGCAATTCAGCTTCTTTGATTGTCTCTATCGGAGCCTTGGCTGGTGTAACTACTACTCTCTTGGCTCTCTCTCTTGGTCTTTCACGCATTCTCCTGGCCATTTCTCGCGATAAATTCTTGCCTCCAGTCTTTTCTAAAGTACACAGTAAGTTTCAAACTCCTTATCTTTCGACATTGATTTCGATTGCTTTAGTTGCAATTATTGCAGCCTGCCTCCCCATCGGCAAACTGGCAGAACTCTGCAATTTAGGTACTTTAGCAGCATTTGTTTTTGTATGTTTATCAGTGATTATTCTTCGTAAAAAGCACCCAGAGTTTAAACGCAGCTTTTTGTGTCCTGCCGTCCCAACTGTTCCGATAATCGGAATAGTTTTCTGCCTTGTATTAATGTTGAGTCTGCCACTTTTAACCTGGCTCTGGTTTGGGGCTTGGTTAGTTATCGGGGCAGTAATTTACGTTGCATATGGCCGTTCGAGAGCCAGTACTTTTCCCTGCAAGGAAGCTTTAAAACAAGCAATAGCCGAACACGAAAGAGAGATGGCGTTAAATCATCCACCAAGTATTAGTGCGACTTAAAAAAACTAATCAAGTAAGAATGATGTGTAAAGTTTGAATGTTTTTAGTTAAGCTTTATATTAGGATCACCTTTTAAAGAACCTATGAAAGATGTAAACAAAAAAGCAAATCATTCTAATAGTTGTCTTGCGAATTGTCCAAGGTGTGCTTCAGTCAAAATAGTCAAGAATGGATATTTAAGAGGAGAGCAAAGGTGGAAATGTAAGGATTGTTCTTTTCAGTTTACTCAGTCCGACCTAAGGAACAGGCCACTAGAGATGAAGCTTATGTCTGTTCTGTTGTATCTTCATGGAATGAGCCTCAGAAATATTGCTTTGCACTTTGATGTTTCTCCACAGGCAGTTCTTGACTGGGTTAATGAATTAACGGTGAATGATCCAATTTATAAGAAAAAATCGACAGTTTTAATTGATGAAATTGAAGAGATTTGGCATTACTCTAATGATGAAAAGCAAAATATTAAATCAGGGGAAAAGGTTTTTGAGTTAAAGGCTGAATGGTTGGTTCAAAACACAACTTTTATTGTTTCTAAAAAAAGGGATTCCCCTGAGTAAATAAATGAAATGTCTAAAAATATCATTCTATTTGCTTGTTTTATCATTCAAACTTGACACTCTTTGCTTGTGTCGTTAATATTTATATAGAATAACTGATCTTTTTTGGAGGTTAAACAATGCGTGATTTAACAAAATACCAAGAAGCAGCAAATCATAATTCAAGAGCAATAAGTAGATTGAGTCCATTTGTACCAACTTTATTCAGTTCATATTTAGATTCAATCGATGAAATATTTGATAGTTTCTTTGATCGAAGAAATCAGTTTAGAAGAGCTTCTAAATTAGGTGCAACATTGGATCTTTTTGATTCGGAGAGAATGCCAAGGATAGAAATTCAAGATTCTGAGGATAATTTGGATGTAATTGCTGAGGTTCCTGGTATGGATGAAAAAGATCTTGAAATTAATATTTTGCCAGACCGAATGTTAATTAAGGGTAAGCAGGAAAGTTCTAAAGCTGAAGAAAAAGATGGTAGCAAAACTTGGTATCGTCGTTTTGGAAGTTTTGTTAGAGAAATTCCTTTAACTTATGAAGTTGATAAAGACAAAGTAAAAGCAGAATATAAAAATGGTGTTCTCAAAATTCATGCTCCAAAGAGCGTTAAAGAAATTTCAAAAGCCGTAAAAATAGAAATTAACAAATAGAATTTATAAAATAAAAGAGGCGGATTGCTCAATGAACAGTCTGCCTCTTTGTCTATTTAAGTATTTTTAGTAATAATTATCCTTTCAATCTTGCTTTTATCTTTTGGAATTCAGTCGAATCTACTGTTCCTGTTTTACCCCAGGAGGCTGTTAAATCAGCAATATTATTGCGTCTTTCCGCAGGGGCTGGGTGGGTTGAGAAAATTGCAACTGATCTTGAATCCCCTTTCTGGGCAAGCTTATCGAAAAAAGAAACCATTCCTTGAGGATTCCATCCTGCTTTATGCATCATTTCTGCTCCCAAACGGTCGGCTTCTCTTTCATGGTCACGGCTAAACTTTAAAAAAGCACCTTGAGTTACGAGCTGCGCTCCATTAAATAGTGCTGAGCCACCTCTTGTTCGCTGCAAGAAAATTTTTGAGATGCCTAAAGCCAAATTTGCTTTTTGAGCTTTTTCGACTTGCTCAACACCATGTTTTCCTGTCACATGTCCGACTTCATGGGCTAGAACTCCAATAAATTCATTTTCAGTTGAGGCAGCTTCAATAAGTCCTCGATTTACATAAATAAATCCACCTGGTAAAGCAAAGGCATTAACATCTTTAGAATTTACTACTCTGAATCTGTAAGGGATATTGCTGCGAGTAGAGTTTGCCACAAGCTTGTTACCGACGGTTGTAACGTACTGAGTAACAACCGAATCATTTAATATTGGCTGTGACTTTTCGACTTGTGAGGCAGCTTGAGCCCCAACCGTAATTTCTTGTTTTTCGGTTAAGCGAAAAAGCGCTGCTAAAGCGGCTAGACTAAACTGAGAAAAGAAAGCTAAAAGTAAAAAAGCACTAAGGACTCTTGTTTTATTCATAATATTGTGAAATTTAGTTGTAAGAAAATTATACTTTCACCTTTGTTATCAGTAGATTAACCATGAGTTTAATAGTCAGGGTTAATTGTTACTTTTTGTTGTTTACAGTTAAATAAGCCTCTAGATTACTGATAAATTAATAGTTTTTAGATAATCTTTTTAAATTTTATTTGATAAAAATAAAATTTTTTAGCTAAGTTTTTAGAGTTTGCTACTCTTTAGTCTAATCAGAAAGTTTGACTCTAGAGATTAATTTGGAAGATTGATCCTAAAGAATGACTCAGTTTTGTTTAATTTTATCGCTATTCTAATGACAAATAAATCGCCTGATACCCAAGCGGAAATAGTTGAAGAATTTGCAAGATTTTCCACTTGGGAAGAAAAATATAAGCATTTAATCCAACTTGGCCGCAGTTTACCAAAATTCCCCGAAGAATTTAGAACAGACCAAAATAAGGTTACAGGCTGCCAATCACAGGTTTGGTTACATGCGGAACTTGATGGACAGACGGTAAAGCTCTATGCTGATAGTGATGCGATGATTGTAAAAGGCTTAATCGCTTTGCTCTTGCGCCTATACTCGGGAAGAACCACAAGAGAGATAATCGAAACCCAGCCAGATTTTATTCAAGAAATTGGCATGGATAGGCATCTTTCTATGAATCGCTCCAACGGGCTTGCTGCTATGACAAAACAAATTAAACTTTATGCACTTGTGTTTCAGAGTATGGGTTAGGAAATTTCCCTACATGTCAAACTTTCTGTGTAGGGTCTCAGCATGCTGAGACCGATTTAACTTAACCAAAAAGGGATTGCACCTTCTTAAGACCCATAAAGAGCTTATCCACATCCTCTTTAGTATTATAAAAAGCAAAAGAAGCTCGTGCCGTTGCAGAGACGTTAAAGATCTTCATTAATGGCTGTGCGCAATGGTGGCCAACTCTAATACAAATATTATCCTCATGGTCTAAGATGGTGCCAATGTCGTGAGCGTGGGCATCTTCGAGGACAAAGGAAATTAAACTGGCTTTGTTTGCTGCATTGCCAAAAATTCTTAAGCCTTGTATTTCTTGCAGTTTCTCGGTGGCGTACTCTAAAAGCGAATCTTCATAGGCTTTAATTTTTTCTATACCAAGATTTTTAACGTATTCTAGAGCCTCTTTGAGCGCAATTACTTCAGCAATTTGAGGAGTACCCGCTTCGAAACGCGCTGGCGGTGCAGCAAAAGTTGTTTTCTCAAAAGTTACAAGATCTATCATGTCGCCTCCACTCATGTAGGGAGGCATTTGCTCTAAAACTTCGTATTTTCCGTAAAGAACACCTACTCCTGTTGGGCCATAAATTTTGTGTCCAGAAAAACAGTAAAAATCACAATCTAAATCTTGTACATTAACAAGCTCATGAGGAGCGCCTTGAGCACCATCAATAAAGACTTTTGCACCCACTTTATGAGACATTTCAATTATTTGTTTTATAGGATTGATTGTGCCTAATACGTTAGAGATATGGGTTAAAGAAACAATTTTAGTTTTTTCCGATAAGAGCTTTTGGAAGTCTTCAAGGATTAATTCACCGTCTTGGTTGATTGGTGCAACTTTGAGTTCGGCTCCTTTGGCTTCACAAATTAATTGCCAAGGAACAATGTTTGCATGGTGCTCCATTTGGGTTATTTGAACTTGGTCTCCAGGCTTTAAAATACTACCACCTAATGATGAAGCAACCAGATTAACCGCTTCAGTACAGCCACGCGTAAAAATAATTTCTTCGGGCCGAGAGGCATTTACAAAATTTGCGGCAACTCTTCTAGTTTCATCGAACATAAAAGTCGATTTTTCGCTTAAGTAATAAACCCCGCGGCGTACGGTTGAGTTTTCGTTAGCCAAATAATCCGCTATCCGGTCTATGACGACCTTTGGCTTTTGCGTTGTAGCGCCGTTATCCAAATAAACCAGTTTTTTACCATTAAAAAGTTTGTTTAAAATCGGAAAATCTTTAATAACTTCCTGAGCGTTAATAGGTTCTTGGTTTGTTTTAGTAAGCATGAATTGGGTTGAAATTAAATGAAAAAAGTCAGTTTTGCTGACAGTTTTGCTTTGCGGCGTTAATTTAAATTTTACTCGCTTTACGCTTTTAATCAAAAATTACTTCGAATAAAAACAAAATTAATATGTCTAGAAACTATTTTATTTTTTGGATTGTCTATAAAATGAATTAATTAAGGCTTATTTAATTTAGCTAATTTATGCTTCAGAAATCTTTTCACCCATTATTTGTTTCCACTCTTTTATTTTCATTTTCCTTCTCTTTCGGTGAATCAACAGGTGCATTCTCTCAAGCCTTACAAAACTCCCAAATGCCTTCTTTCGCTGGGCAAAACCTCCAGATGAGGCAAGCAACAGCTAATTATCCTGCACAGAATCAATATAGAACACAAGGTAATAGTTATCAGACAGCTCAACCTCTTCAAAATACTTATTCTCAGGCTCCTGCAGCTGCTTATGGCAGTAACTATAATAATTCTGTTCAACAACTCTCTCAGAGCTCCAGCCAATTTGGCGTTTCACCAAACTTTTCTTCCAGAACCAGTTATCCTGCTCAAACCTTTTCTCCTCAATCTGGAGCAAATACTAGTTTGAATAATGGTTTTAATAATGCTCAAAATTCTAATGCAAATAATATTAGTAGCTTTCAAAACCGCAGCTCAAATAACAGTACAGATGCTTATGCACCAGCTTATGCCTCATTCAATCGCAGTGGAACGGTCAATCAATCAAGTCCATCATCAAACCTAAATAGGCCACCACAAAAGGGCCTTGGAAATTCGCGTTGGGACAATTTCAAAGAAAATATGGCTGGTAAACAAAAACAAATGACAGAAAACTTTCAACAAAAAAAGCAGGCCCGGGACGATAAGAAAAACGAAAGAGATCGCTTAAAAAAGATTGAGAGAGAAAACGAATTGCTTAAAGATCAACAAAAACTTCAGCAGCAAGCATTAATGCATCCAATTCAACTTAACAACTTAAATAAAAAACCTGGTTTCAAAGATAAAATACTTACTCGTTTTGGTAAAAAAAATAACAACTCAATGTCACTGAGAAGCTTTTGATTTTTTGTTTTTAGCTTTTACATAATGTCCTAATTTGTAGAACCCATCAATCTCCACTGGCAATTTGCCTTTAAAAGGCACTTCTCCGGTGATAGCTTTGGCCGCAGCGGTCTCGGCACCGGGATAACATTCATAAGCTAAAACATAAGAGCTGAATTCAGTAATAAAAGCAATTACGTAGGGATTACCAAACATTACAAATATATTATTCTCGTTGGCCGCAGAAAGCTCTTTAAGAAGTTTTATTTGGTTTTCAGAAAAATCAATTGAGCCTTTGAAAGCCGAAACTTGAACATGACCAGCAACAATTAAAACATCTGCCTCTTTGGCTTCAGCGATTATTTCGTTAACTTTGGAGGAATTTATTTCTTCTGTAACTAAATAACTTTTTAAATTGACTTTTTTGTCAAGAAATTTTTTCTTAAAAAATTCGCCGGGTGCGCCTTCTCTCCAGCCATTTCCCTTATCAACTAAATTAATTATCAGAACTTTAGAGCTTGGATTGAGCTCTAAGGGAAGTAAAGAATTACTATCTTTCACTAAAGTTATGGCTCTTTCCATTACCAGGGAGGCTGTCTTTTCATGTTTGAGTTTATCTTGATGCGTAGTTCCAGTCCGAATACCGCTTAAACTCTCCAAAAGACCAAGTTCATATTTTTTCAGTAGAATTTTTTTCACGGATTCATTGATGCGCTCTTCTGAGATTTCACCTTCCTTTACGGCTTTGAGTATTGATTGGTAAGACTCGGCAACATTCACCGGATAGAGAATAACATCGGCGCCGGCTTTTACAGCCATAACACAAGAACTGGCATTAGGATAATTTTTTGCAATACTGCCCATCATCATTGCATCGGTGAAAAGTAAACCTTTAAAACCCATTTGTTCCTTTAATAAATTGGTTAGAATAGGCTTTGACATTGTGGCCGGTAGCATTTGCTCGTCGACTTTGGGTAAAAGCACATGTGCACTCATAATTCCCTGAACCCCTTCATCAATTGAAGCTTGAAAAGGTTTTAACTCAAGTTTTTTAAGTTCTTCTAAAGAAGAATTAACTGTTGGAAGGCCAATATGTGAATCAATACTAGTGTTACCGTGTCCGGGAAAGTGCTTTGCAACTGCAATTACCTTGTTTTGTTGCAAACCACGGATATACTGCACCGCCATAGATGAGACCAAGTCCGGCTCTGCACCGAAAGAGCGAATGTTAATAATTGGATTTTTGCTATTACTATTTATGTCAACATCCGGGTAAAAATTAATGTGTACCCCAAGCGCTCTGGCTTCTTTAGCTACTATTTGGGCAATCTCATAAGCCGAGTTTGTATCTCCTGTGGCACCAATGGCCATAGCACGAGGAACGCGGGTTGCATCATTAAAATAAAACCCCAATCCACCCTCAAAGTCAGAGGCAATTAATAAAGGAAGTTGGCTTTGGTTTTGCATCCAGTTAATAAGTTTCTTTATTGATCTCTGCTTGTGGAGACCATGTTCATCTAACACAAAATGGTAGCCACCAACATGGTAGTTTTGAATATTTTCTTTGACCTGCTTAAAATCAAAATTGGAATTGGCCTTCAGAGCGGGCATTATCATTTGTCCGACTTTTTCTTCCAAAGTCATTTCTTTCATGCGCTCTTGTACTTTAGCTTCCAGTGTGGTTACTAAGTTTGTTTTAGCAGTTAAAGCAGGTAAAGGCTTTGATAAAACAGGCATTATGGTAAAAAGCCCATTGAAACTTATTAAAGCGCCTATCAATATGACAAAAAGAAAGAAGGATTTAATCGGAGTTTTCACAAATATTGCCTTTTAAAGAACTATTCAAGACTCTTAGACTCAAGATTATCTCATCATAAAACTATAAAAATCATGCAAATTTAAACTGCTTTCGTTATTCCTTCTAAACCTAGTTTGAGCAGCCTTTTAGAGACTTTACACAATGTGTATTAATTGCTCTAATTTGCTTGAGTTGACTTTATAGCTAGGCTCTAAGATTTGTAACCAGAGGAAATCCCTGCTTACAGGCTTCTAACAAAGTGTTTAAAAATTAAGGGAACTATCTAATTAGATGAGCCTTTCTATGAAATGGGGTTGAGGTTTAAAAGTCTATTTTCTCTTAATAACGAAGAGAAAGAGAGGGTAAATTCATGAAAAACTTTCAAGTTAACATAGGCTCTATAACACCATTTTCGATGGATGATTATCCGGGTCATACTTCAATGGTAATTTCTTTCCTCGGCTGTATCTGGGATTATGCTTGTATTCCTGAAAGCCAGCTAATTGATAAAGAAGTAAAATCTAGGGTTTTACAAAAAAATTCTTTTCAAAATAATCATAAATATAATTGGAATGATGCTGTCAAACTATTGATTCAAAATAATCATAAAGTTGATTCAGTCGTTTTTAGTGGAGGAGAACCAACTCTTCAACCTGATTTAATAAAGGCAATGAAGTTTTGTAAGGAGCTTGGATTTTTAGTTGGTTTGCATTCAAGTGCTATAGCACCAGATAAATTTAAGCAATGTCTTAAATATGTTGATTGGGTGGGGCTGTATGTTAAAGCTCCTTTGGCAAATGAAACACAAGATGTGGACAT
>JANRMG010000020.1:0-3722 GCA_033761855.1 Candidatus Caenarcanales bacterium | reverse complement strand
CATCAGCCAGCCCAATAACAAAATCAATCACAAAATCATGCACAAAATCCAATCACAGAAATAAAACATACTGTTTACCAATTAATTTCAGAAAAGACAGGCTTTCCAACTGAAAATTTGTCTGATGAAATGAGACTACTCAACGATCTCAACATGGACAGTATTAAAGCTGGGTCTTTCCTCGGAGAACTGCTTAAGCATTACAATCTTCAGGGCAAAATAGACCCAACCTCCAGAGCTAATGCTTCTTTAGGAGAAATTGTAAGTGTAATTAGTGAATGGATAGTCAAAGAAGAAATTCAAGAACCACACAAAGAATCCTCTAGAGCGAATATTGAACAATCAGTCCAAAATAATGGTCAATTGCTTCATTTAGAAAACTCCTATGCCAGGCCAACTTCAACAAAATCAGCAATTAAACAAACTGTAATTAAATTAGTTTCTGAAAAAACCGGCTTTCCCGAACAAGACATTGATTTGAGCTTTAAGCTTTTAGATGATCTAAACTTAGATAGCATTAAAGCTGGCTCTCTGTTAGGACAGCTTTCTAAAGAATTTAATTTACAAAATAGAGTAGAAGCAGCACAATTTGCAAATGCCTCTTTGGAAGATATTATTACGGCCATCGAAAACGCGATTGAACCATCTACAAAAGAAGCAACAGCTCCTCTATCCTCCGAAGGCTTTTCGCGCAACGGGCAAGCCAATCTACAGGTAAAACAAAAAGATAGCGCACCAGCCTCCACAGTACAAACTGAAGAAGGGTTTGACAAAGGCTGGGTAAGAAGTTTTTCTGCTAATGTCTTAAGGCAAGAACTAAATCTTCAAGAGTTACCTTTTAAAGCCAAGCTAACCGCACTGGTCAGAGCTGGCAACAATCCAACCGCTATCAATCAAATGTCAGAAGCCTTTGGGAAGTGGTCTGAGAAGGTAATTACCATTACTCCTCAAGATTTAAAGAACCAGGATCTTTCTTCTATTGACCGTCTAATTGTCTTTTTACCAGAGGCAATTGATGAATTTGCACCCGTTATAGATATTATTGAGATTCTATCCAGAACTGCTTTTCTCACCGCAAATAACAAAATTGAAGTCGGTTTTGTTCAAACTGGGAACGGCTTATTCTCGCGCGAAGAGACAGGGTTAAGTTTAGAAAAAAAATCATTTGAAAAGAAAACATTTATAAGTGCAGTTGCTTTTGCAGCAAGCCTTCATTTAGAGAATCCAAACAAAAAATACAGAGTCCTAGAGTTTGATCCAGAAACAACTTTAGATTTTGTTGCCAGAACAATTTCTGCTGAATTCTCAACTCAAGAGTCTTTTACAGCTGCTGGCTATGATTTAAACAATAGAAGACATGTCATGGTTTACGATTTAGCTGATAAGAAGGCTAAAAATAGAAACAATGTTGAATTCACAGCAAATGATATAGTCTTAGTAACTGGCGGCGGAAAGGGAATTACAGCCGAATGCGCACTAGCTTTTGCTGAAAAATATAAATGCAAAATGGCATTGATAGGTAGTTCTGAAGCCTCCAAAGAGACCCAAGAGATTCTAAAAAAATATGAAGATAAAGGTCTTACAGCAAAATATTATTCTTGCAACATCACAGATAGAGACTTGGTAGACGAACTGATTCAGAAAATTGACTCTGAGCTTGGCACTATCACTTGTTTAATTCACGGAGCAGGAGCCAATAAGCCCAGACGCTCCGAACAAGTTAATGCCGAAGAAGCTCTTAAAGAGATATCACCTAAATTAGTTGGTGCTTGGAATCTTGTACAAAGTCTTCAGAAGCATTCCTTAAAATGTTTTGTTGCCTTAACTTCAATTATCGGTGTTACTGGAATGCCAGGCAATAGTTGGTATGCCTTTTCCAATGAGGCTTTAGACCTTCTCTTAAGAAACCTGAGAAAAGAAAAAGGAACCGAGACGATTTCAATCGCATACAGTGTTTGGAGCGATGTTGGAATGGGCCACCGAATGGGGAGCAACAAAGTACTTGCCAATATGGGCATTGGATCCATTAGTCCTGAAGCTGGCATTAATGAATTTATGAAATGGATGGACAAACAAAGTAATGACCAGCAAATTGTAGTTTCTGCTCGTTTGGGAGGGTTGGATACCTGGAAAAGAGCTCCTATAGAGACACCTGAGACTAATCGATATCTTGAAGAGATAGTTTATATTGAGCCTGGAATTGAACTTATTGCTCAATCGACCTTGAGCTCTTCCGATGACCTTTATTTACATGACCATAATTTTAACGGTTCCCTTTTATTCCCAACCGTATTTGGTCTTGAAGCCATGACTCAGGCGGCAGCTTATGTAACCGGCAATTTAAACCCTGCCTCTGTAAAGCTAGAAAACATTACTCTGCTTCGTCCAATCGCAGTTCCAAACAAAGGGTCTCTAAAGGTACAGATTAAAGCTGTGGTAGAACTTGATGAAGCAACTAGTCAAGAAAGAGTCTTAGCCAGCATTTCGACTGAAGATTCAGGATTTAAAACCGATCACTTTTCAGCCGAAATTATTTTTAATACTCTTGCTAAAGAAAAACCTCTTAAGAAGCTCGACCTTCCAAAGGAAGCTCTCGCGATTGAAGCAAAAACTGATCTTTATTCTTGGCTTATGTTCCAAGGACCCATGTTCCAAAACATTGATCAGGTCTACGTTTTGAACTCAGACACAGCCACTTTCTCGGTTAAAGATTTCTCTTCGGACTCCTCTGAAAAGTGTTTCTCAGAAAATATTATTAAACCTTTCATCCTTGGTAGCCCTTTGCTGCGTGACTTATTGCTTCAATCAGGGCAGTTGATTTTGACTAAAGATGTTTGGTTACCGATTAGGATTGAAAACTGGGAGATTTTTAGGATTCAAAAGGAAGTTGAGAAAACCTATATTGAATGCAAGCTTACAAAACAAGATGGAAAACAAGCCTTTGCAAATGTCTCTTTCGTTGATGTCGAAGGCAATTTGCTTGAGAGAATTTCCGAATATGAAATAAGAGCTCTCAAAGCTACTCCACACCATCCTTCTCCGCTTGAGATTGCTGATCCTAAATTCATTGAAGACAAAATTCAAAGAGAACTCAAGAAATACGAGAATCTTTTAGGAAATAGTATCCAAAACTTTGTTATTCACAAAAACGCAGAATTATTTGATGTAAGTAAAGAAATAAGGCATCAAATGGAGCAATCAATCCTTGCTTCCAAACTGCAAGCCTTATCAGCCGAAACAAAAGTTAAAGAAAATCTCCAACTTGCTTGGCAGGAAAATGGTAAACCAGTTGTTTTAAATAGTGATTTAAAGGTCTCGATTTCACATTCACGCTCCTTGCTTTTAATGACTCTGGGCTCAAATGAACAAGGATGTGATATTGAATTTGTTGAAAACAGAGAAGCTTATATTTGGGAAAGTCTTCTTGGTGTGGGTTATTTCGACATTTTAAAGGAAATAAAAAAGATAGACAACTCTGATGATTTGAGTGCTACGCGCATTTGGTGCACCAGAGAAGCTGCTTACAAAGCTTATGGTGATTTCCCTAGCAAGATCACTTTCTCGCGCACCAATAATGACGCTGTGATTTTCCTTTGTGAAACTGCTTCTAAAGAGAAGTTTCATGTAGCTACTTTTACGGTTGATATTTGGCCGGGTAATCAACTAGTGGTGGCTTTAGTTATTAAGTTAGAGGAAACTAAAACTATTGTTGGATCAAATGA
>JANRMG010000019.1:0-3126 GCA_033761855.1 Candidatus Caenarcanales bacterium | reverse complement strand
GCTTGAACTCAAGTGCTCACTAAGTTTTCAATATATTTGGCAAGCATGTCCACTTCACAGTTAAGCAGGTGTCCTACTTTGTTAAATTGCAGATTGGTATTTTGCCAAGTATGAGGAATAACCGCTACGGAAAAGACGGTTGACTCTTTAGATTCTTTGTTGGCAATTGTTAAGCTAATGCCGTTTAAGCATATAGAGCCTTTGTTCACCAAATATTTACTAAAATTGCTTGGAATTTCAAAATGAGCAAGATAGCTTTCCTTTAAGTTTTGGACACTTAGTAATTTTGCTAAGCCGTCTATATGTCCACTTACAAAGTGTCCTCCCATCCGAGTAGAAGGAGTAAGCGAAAGTTCTAGATTCACCGAATCATCTGGTCTTAAAAATCTAAGATTAGTCTTTTTAAGAGTTTCTTGAGATGAGAAAAAGGTTGCTTTGCTTCCATTTAGTTCTTCTATGGTATGGCAAGCCCCATTAATTGCTACACTTTCGCCAAGCTCTAAATTTTTATTTACTAAAGATTTTAAATCAAGAACGAAGCGCATCTCGTTTCCAAGCCTTGAAACGCTTGTGACCTTGCCTATCTCTTGTATTATTCCGGTGAACATTAGTTTGTAATAAAAGTGTCTACTCTTTTACGTATTATTTGTGCGAGCCTGTCAAAAGTCAAACATTTAATATGTTTTGAATTCACAATAATATTGTTTTGCCACCAATTTATTCTTCTTTGCTTGTCTAAATCAATAAATTTGTCTCTTCCAATAATAAGAAGGCCTTCATAACCTATCTCGTTTTTACTTCCGCCAAATGTGTACTTAAATTTTTCAGTTTGTGCAATATCATCTAACATCCAAAACCAATCAACAACTTGACTAAAACCGTTTAAAAATCTACTTGACCAATAGAGTTGTGATCTTCCCTGTTTTTTGAAAATGCTATTTTCTTCGGCATTTTCAAATTCAACAAAGCAATAAAATTTGCTCTCAGAATCTCCAATAATAAAATCACATTCAAAATCACCGCCAATTGAATATTCTCTTGATATTTTATTCGGCAAAGATAAATCTGGATAAAACCAACCAATAGAAGCTATTAATTGACTTCTATCTTTAAAAAAATCAAGAATTTCTTGTTCACCCAATGATGATTTTTCTTTAAGCAAATTTTCAAACTCTAAAAGCTCTTTTTCTAATACTTTATAATCAATTTGAATATCTTCAAAATCCCTCATCAAAATAAATCTTTTTTACCAAATACAGCAAGTCTTTCTTTTCTAACTATGTCTATAAGCTCAACTTCATTATTACTATTTATTTCAAAAAACAACCTAAGGCTTTCATCAACCCTATATACATAGATTTTTTTATTTGAATTAGTTTTAAAGATTTGTATTCTTGGATTACTTAAATCACTGACTTGAAAATTTTCAATTTGTAGAATTGCTATGTGTACTTTTTTTTGATCATCTTTAGACAAGCTATCTAAAGCTATTTCAATTGATTTTGGTAAAGGTGAATTTATCATTGATGATTTACCCTTGATCTCTCTTACCGCCAATTAAGCGTAAAGTGCTGGCTTTAACATAATAGGCACTTCTCTCTTCGCCGCTGGCTTCGTCTTTCCAGGTGTTCAATTCCACTGTTCCGTCAACTCCAATGAGTGAGCCTTTTTTTACATATTCGCCAGCGATCTCGGCTTGGCGCCCCCAAAGAACAATGCGAAACCAATCGGTAAGCTCTTCACCCTCTTTGTTCTTGCCTCTGTTTACGGCCAAACTAACTTCGGCTTTGGCGCTTCCGCTTTCAAAGTATTTCAAATCTGTGTCTTTTCCAGCCCTTCCAACGAGCGTTACCGAATTAAAATAGTTTTCTTGTAATTCTTTTTCCATAAAGCGCCCCAGAATCTTAATAATAAGTGTTGCAGATAATTCCTAATTATACTTTTTATCTATAAGCTTTAATGTAAAAATTAATTTTGGTTTACTTTAGTCTCGCAAGCTTGTTGAATTTTGTTTACCGCTTGACGCAGAGCCTCCTCAGGGTCAAGCTTTTGAGCTTTTGCAAAATTAACAATTCCTAGTAAAAGTTGTCCCAATTCTTCTTCGTTAGAGAAACTTATTTCTGTTTTTAAATCGGGTTGTTTCGTCTGAACGCTCATCCCAAGCTTATCGGCCTTCTTCAAAACTTTTAAGGCTCTTAGTAAACTGGGAAGTTCTTTGGGAATACCCGAGAAAGGGGAGGTAGCTCTTTCGGGTTTTTCGTGGGCTTTTATTTTTTCCCACTGTTCAACCACCTGTCCAGAGCTCTCTAATACCGTTTCTCCAAAAACATGAGGGTGGCGCGAAATCATTTTTTCATTCAAAGCATTTGCCACATCAAAAAAGTCAAAAGTACCCTTTTCGGATTCAATTTCCGAGTGAATGCAAATTTGGAAAAGCAGGTCTCCAAGCTCTTCGGCCAAGTCCTTGGTTGAATCTTTGTCTATTGCCTCTAAAACTTCATAAGCTTCTTCAATTAAATATTTTTTCAGTGACTGATGAGTCTGTTCTTTGTCCCAAGGACAGCCTTCCGGCGAGCGGAGTTTTCTTACCGTTTCTAACAGTGCTTGAACCGGCCCTAAATTAGAATAACGGTCAGAATATTCTTTAATATTTGTCATTTGAGTTTGGGCCGATGAATTGGACATAAAAAAGAAAACCCGGTTTAAGTTTTAGCCGGGTTTTAAGTTAGTTAGTGTTAGTTGGCAGTTGGAGATGTATAAGTGTAAGGCTGAATTTCAGCTTCCACAAGATTAACCTTCTTTTCTTTGAGTATCTGCTCACGACTGAGTTTATAAGCATAGCCAGTACCCGCAGGAATGAGCTTACCAACGATAACGTTTTCTTTAAGACCTTTAAGTTCGTCGGATTTGCCTTCCAATGAGCTTTCAGCCAGGATTCTTGTGGTTTCCTGGAAGCTGGCGGCCGAAATGAAGCTCTTAGTATTCAAGCTCGCTTTGGTGATACCCAAGAGAACATGCTTATAAGTCGCGAGCTCGCCTCCGTCTTTTTCATACTTTTCGTTTTCGCGCTGAAGCTCTGAGAGCTCAACTAGTTCACCTGGCAAAAAGGTCGTATCGCCGGGATCT
>JANRMG010000018.1:0-18693 GCA_033761855.1 Candidatus Caenarcanales bacterium | reverse complement strand
CATTTAGTTTTATTAGCAAAACAACTTATATTTTGATAATCTACCTAAAGTATAAGTTAAGGTATCCCCTATAAAATAACGCACCAAAAATGGTACAATAATTTATGGAAGAAAAGAACAAACTCTCTATAAAGTTTTTTGCAGAAAATTCGGGCAAAGAACCAGTTAGAGAGTGGTTACATAGTCTTCCGAAAATTGAAAAGAAAATAATCGGTTCAGATATTAAAACTATTCAATTTTCTTGGCCTATTGGAATGCCAATAGTTCGCTCTCTAAAAAATGGACTCTGGGAAGTTAGAAGTAGTCTTCCTAATCGAATTGCCAGAGTGATTTTTATGATAGTGAGAGACGAAGTGATTCTTCTTCACGGATTTATAAAAAAAACTAAAAAGACTACTGCTGAAGATATGCAAATAGCAGTTAAACGCAAAAAAGCCATACAGAGAGGTAGCTAAAAAATGAAAAAAAACAAACATATTGGAAGCTCACTAGATGAATTCTTAGAAGAAGAAGGTATAGGCTACGAAGTTGAAATATTAGCTATCAAAAAAATTATTGTTTGTGAGCTTCAACTAGCCATGAAAAAATCAAAGCTTTCAAAGACTAAAATGGCACAATTAATGAAAACCAGCCGTGCACAAATTGATCGCTTACTTGACCCAAATAATCAGTCTATTACACTTTCTACTTTATCTAAAGCTGCTTTAGTTACTGGTAAAAAACTTGAAATTTCACTGAAAGCTGCTTAATACAGTTTGATTGGATATTATCTTCGCCCTACAGCTCTAAATGATTGGCTTTCCAATGCATCTTTGGGATTACCGTTTTCATCTTTCAATACAAATATAAAACCAAGCCTGGATCTTGCGCATCGACTTTTGCAATTAGATGAGTAATAACTCTTGCTCCACCACTTTTGCCTTTACTTTTACTTTTGATAGACAATCTTATCTTGTAACAGTTGTTTCCAAGAAAGGTTCCAAGATTAGGAACTTTTTCTAAATCATTAAAAAACATAAACATTGAATCTATTTTCTATCTGCTCCTTACAGAGACCCAAAACATTTTCCAGAGCTCTTTAAGGGTTATTTTCTTGCCGTATAAAAGCAAGCTGGTTTTGTAAATTGCCGAAACAAAAAACACATTAACCGCAATCGCCACGAGTAAAATACCCAATCCAAGAGCAATTTGGCTAAAAGGCACTTGGTCAACGCAAATCCGTGAGTAAATCACAAAGGGCGTAAAGTAAGGAATGAAGGAGCTGTAAACAATTACGTTGCCGTTTGGGTTTTCTATGAGAGGCAAGAACAAATAGGTGGGAAACATCATCAGGAAGACCAAAGGAGTCTCTAAATACTGTGCTTCAGTTACAGAGTTGGCCACCGCCCCAATGGCTGCAAAGATAGTCGCATAAAGCAAAAATCCGGTAATTGTAAAAATCACTAGGTAAATCAACATTTCGGGATTTATGGGGATTTGTGGATTATCCAAAACACCGATGTTGGCGCTCTCATTCACGGCTGATTTTATTACCTCTGTGCCAGCTACAGGATTTAAGAGTTGACCAGAAGCGTTGGTTTTCACAATTGTTCGAGCCGTCAAATCAAAGACGGCTGCTCCTGAACGAACAAAAGCAAAGAATAAAAAGGCGCTCCAAATCCCGGTTTGCAAAATGGCAGCCGCTGCGCTCCCCAAAATTTTGCCCCACATAAATTCAATTGGTTTTACCGCTGAGAGCAAAATCTCCATGACCTTGCTTTTGCGTTCTTCCAAAATGGACATTGTAAGCTTGGAGCCGTGAATGGCTATACAAATAGAAAGTATTCCGTAAATTGCGGCGGCGGCCAACAAACGCAAAGAAATGCTGTCGTTTGCTTTTGTTTTTCCCTGCTCAATAATCACAGAGCGACTCTCAACCTGAATTGGTTGAAGAATTTGGTTAAGCTCTTCCTGTGAGATATTTACTTTCTTGCGTAAATAATTCAGACGGTAAGCTTCGAGCATTTGTTGCAAGCGAGGAGGCAAGCTGCCGGTCAGATTATTTCTGGCAACATAGGTAACTTTGCTGTCTTGGAAGAATCCATCGGGAATAATTAAAATGCTTTCTAGTTTTTGTTTTTCAATTTGTGTCTTTAGCTTCTCTAAATCAAACTCTTCAGGTGCAAACCATTTAACTTTTAAAGAGTCTAATTTCTCGCTTAAGCCAGTTGTATCTGTGGCTGCCTCGCAATATATTTTAAAATTTAGAGGGATTTTCGGATTAGTGTTGTTTGTAACGACGAAATCAACCAAACGGTTTGTTTGGTCATAAATTGCCGTAGGCAACTGAGGCTTGGTGACAATATTGATGAATTGAAGAGAAAAAGCAATTACCAAAGTTAAAAAGACAACCAAAGGCACCAAGAAAATGCTAGCGATATAAGATTTAGTAAGCACAATGGCTTTAAACTCTCGGGAAGCTATAGTCCAAACGTTTTGAAAAAACATGGAAGATTGGGAGGGTTTTAAACCCTCCTCTACAGTTGTTGATTTTTTTTGAATATTCATGATTTATGTTGTCAAAGTTTGGAAAGCTTCATTTAAAGAGGGTAAATAATGCTCAAATTTTTTCACTTTATATTTTGAAAATAAAAACTCAAAGATTTCGCTCACCGCCTCGCTTTCAGAAACGGTAATTTCAAAGTCATGGACTTTTTTTATGGTTGATGTCTGCTCTTTGTCCGAATTTGTGAGATGAAGTTCAGCGAAACTAAGAATTTTACTTTGCAGATTTGCTGGCCAAATTAAAGCCTCAAAAGGGTGTTGTGGGCTTGACATAACCTGAAAGCGATAGCTGTTCCGCCCAAAGTGGTCTTTTAGTTCTTCTTTATCACCTTTCCAAACTGTTTCTCCTCGTTTGAGGAAAATATAATGGTCACAAATTTCTTCCAGAATGCCCATTTGGTGGGCCGAAATTATTATTCCAACACCTTTATCTTTTAGATCCATAATGATTTGGCAAATGCTTTTTAGGCTAACTGGATCAAGCCCGCTAAAGGGTTCGTCAAGAATCACGAGTTCTGGCTCATGAAGAATGGTTGCAAGAAACTGAACCTTTTGCTGCATTCCTTTGGAGAGCTGCTTCAATTGTTTATCTTGCCAATCCTCTAAACCAACAACCTGCAAAGCCTCTACAATTCTTGCTTTAAGCGATGAATGCCTAAAACCTTTAAGTTTTATTAAATATTCTAAGTGGTCATAAACCTTCATATTTTGGTAAAGCCCACGTTCTTCGGGCAAATAACCAATTTTTTTAGAAACTTGTAGGTTTATGCTTCCCTCGTCGGGTAAAAAAATTCCGGCCAGCATTCGCAAGACCGAAGACTTACCCGCTCCGTTCTGGCCAAGAATAGTATAAATCTGTCCGCCCAAAACATTAAGGTTAAAGTCAGAGACAGCTTTGTGGTCTGTGTAAGTTTTGCTTATATTTTTGGCTTCTAGTAACAATTTTTGCTTTGTTTCTGGCATATTGCCTTTATGCCCGACTTTACTAGTTGGAGTAATCCCCCCTCGAACAAAAAAGATCTGTCAAGTTCATGATGGTTTCTCGGCCCCCTTTATTAAAGGGGGCGCAACTCTCACTATTCTTTAGAAGTTAATATTGGGTGTGGGGGATTACACCTCGGTTAAGCTCTAAATAAGTTAGCCAAATAGGTTAAGATATA
The DNA here is from genome assembly GCA_033761855.1 of Candidatus Caenarcanales bacterium. Classification (GTDB taxonomy): domain Bacteria; phylum Cyanobacteriota; class Vampirovibrionia; order Caenarcaniphilales; family Caenarcanaceae; genus JANRMG01. Next base: position 14,989 of record JANRMG010000018.1, on the reverse strand, counting down.
CATTCTGTCAAAATGTACTTTTTAAAATGAATTCCAGTCAACCTTCTTCCACCGATTTAATTAGAAATATAGCTATAGTCGCTCACGTAGACCACGGAAAGACAACCCTTGTAGATGGATTGTTCCGCCAAAGCGGAATCTTCAGAACCAACCAGGTAATAGAAGAAAGAGCCATGGATAGTAACCCGCTCGAAAAAGAGCGTGGCATCACCATTTTGGCCAAAAATACAGCCATTCCCTACAAAGAATATAAGATTAACATCCTTGATACACCGGGCCACGCCGACTTTGGTGGAGAAGTTGAGCGCGTACTCAATATGGTTGACGGCATTTTGCTGGTTATTGACTCAGTTGAAGGCCCAATGCCACAAACCAGATTCGTGCTAAAAAAGGCTCTGGAAAAGCATTTAAAAGTAATAGTAGTTGTAAACAAAATAGACCGTCCAGCCGCTAACGTTGAAAGAGTTATTGATAAAACTCTCGATTTGTTCATTGAACTCGGCGCTGATGACGCTCAGTTGGAATTCCCCATTATTTATGCCAGTGGAATCCAAGGCACAGCTGGCCTAAAGCTCGATGAAATCAAAGAGGATTTCTCCGATTTACTTGAGACTGTTTTAAAAGAGATTCCTAAGCCACCGGGTGAGCTTACCAGTTCTCTTCAAATCCAAGTTGCAACGCTTGATTACAGCGAGTATTTGGGCAGAATCATTATCGGAAGAATTAGCAATGGAATAGTTAAAACCGGACAAGTGATTGGATTAAGTGGATTTGACGGCAAAATAAAACAAGCCCGCGTAAGTAAACTTTATACTTTTGAAGGCCTTAAGAGAATTGAAGTTGAAGAAGTTTATACTGGAGACATTGTTGCTTTGGCCGGTTTAGAAGACGCTCAAATCGGAGATACCATCGTTGACATGAACGATCCTCAGCCGCTTGAGCCAATCAAAGTGGAAGAACCAACCCTCCAGATGACTTTCTCGGTTAATTCAAGCCCTTTTGCTGGACAAGAAGGAAAATTTGTAACCTCAAGACAGCTTCGTGACCGCTTGATGAGAGAGATAAAAACCAACGTTAGCTTAAGAGTAGAAGAGATGGGTAACACCGACTCTTTCTCGGTAAGCGGAAGAGGCGAGCTTCACTTGGGAATTTTGATCGAAACTATGCGCCGTGAGGGCTTTGAATTTGAGGTCAGCAAACCACAAGTGCTTCTAAAGCAAATCGATGGTAAAACTTGTGAACCATTTGAGCTTTTAGTTTTGGATGTTCCAGATGAGATGAATGGTGCCTGTATTGAAGCTCTTGGTCGTAGAAAAGCTGAGATGATTTCTATGCACGCTTTTCAAGGCAGAACAACTATCGAGTTCAAAATCCCTTCTAGAGGCTTGCTTGGGTTTAGAAGCCACTTTATTCGCCTTACCAAAGGCCAGGGAATTATGTCCAGCGCTTTCTCGGAGTATGCACCATTTGCCGGTGAACTTAACAGTACCCGCGACGGAGCCTTAATCGCCCACGAAGACGGACCGGTTACCGAATATGCTCTTAAGGGTCTTGAAGACAGAGGAGTATACTTTGTAGCTCCGGGAGATAAGGTTTATCGTGGAATGATTGTTGGTGAGAGCAACAAGCCACAGGACTTAATGATTAATGTTTGTAAAACCAAAAAGTTAACCAACATGCGCAGTGCTGGAGCAGAAACTCTGGTAGGACTTAACACTCCAATTAAATTAACCTTGGAATTTGCTTTGGACTACATCGCTTTGGATGAGCTTTTGGAAGTTACACCCGACAGTATTAGATTGAGAAAAGCTAATTTAAACTTTAAGTAAATAATCCCCCCTCGAACAAAGCCAATCCATGAAATTACTGATGGATTCTCGGCCCCCTTTAATAAAGGGGGCGCCTCTCTTTTGTTCTTTAGCTTTCAATAGTGTAAGTGGGGGATTATTTTTTATTCGAGGGAGAATTACTCTCCAAAACTAAAGACAGTATAAACAAATATTTGAACTCTCTCTTTGGCAATGCGCCATGCATCAGTTTTTAAGCCAGCCTTTTTACAAAGCTGTGAGAGAAAATCCTTTTTGTTACCAATTTTTTCCCAAACTTGCGGAAGAAAGGTAGCTCGCTTATTGCCCTGTTGAAGAATCACTCCGTGCCTGTGCGCTTCAATTTTATCCAAAAGTTCAAACTCGTTTTTACATCTCACAAACTGCGGAGAATTAAGAATAGAAACCTCAATTTTAATATCATCGATTTCGTCTAAAGTAAGTGGTTTAAAGCGTACATCTTCGCAGGCGGCTTTGATTCCATTAATTACTAAATCTTGAATCAAAGGACGTGATGGTAAAAGGCTTCCAATACATCCTCGCAAGTTACCATTAATCGTCAAGGTCACAAAAGTTGCTCCATCCTGATTTAAATGTGGATATTTACACTCTATGTTTGTAAAATTGGGAATCTTTTTTGTCTTAAGATACCCTTGAATACAAAATCTAATTGTCTTTAATATCTCTTTTTGGCAATCCAGATCAAAGGATTGCTCTGGATTGGAAGTCAGCGTCAGTTGAACTATGTCTTCCAGAGATTGGTTTCGTGATGCTACCTGCGCATAACCTATTGCACAATAACCAACAACTCTAGAGCTGTCGCCAGTAACTGCTGCTGAATTAGAATAATGAATAAATTCAGGCTCCAATCTTCGAGAGAATTTGGTTTCTAAGAAAGCACTCACTCCAAGCCTTCCACAGGCTTCTACTTTTAAAACCTCATCGGGGTTTTTTCCAAGAAAAGCCTCCATTGCCAATTCATCTTTTTCCTGGGCTATTTCCAAATTATGGTAATGACTCAAATCACTGCTCAGAATCAAAAAAGTCTCATTATCTAGCAATGCCTCAATTTTTTTTGCAAGTTTAGTCGAATTTATATTCCCATAAACCATCAAAGTTACTGGATAATCTTCAAGCTTGATTCCTTCTTCTAGAAGCCTAAACTGGATGAATGGCAAATGTGATTCAACAGAGTGCTCACCCTGAAAAGGCTCGTCAGAGAATAAAATTCCAAGATGCGGATCTATCTCTTGACGAGGAGAAAAGCCAAGAGGCGTTGAGTAACCTTTTTGCGGATAGACAGCAACTCCATCAAAAGAGTGTTTATGAGCCGGCCCTAAAACAATTACTTTTTTGAAACGAGCTGGTTGAAAAAACTTATATGCGTGAGCCGCCGTTAAACCAGAATAAACATAGCCCGCATGTGGAGCAACCATTGTACGATAGATACTACTAGTGCGGTCGCCTTGCTCTCTGCGAGCTTGTTTAAATAATGACCTTAAAAGGGAGGACAACTCATATAGCGTTTCAGGATAAAAACTACCAGCTATACCCGGAGACATTATCTCGTGCATTTTTTGTTCAAGAGCCTTCATAATTAAAATTTTATAAATCTTTATAGTGCCTTGCCCATAAATTGCTTTCTTATAAGCTTATTTAGTGATTTCTCCTCCGACTGACTTTTAGACTATCCTATATAGAGGAGCTTTTAATCAAATCAGGAAGATCATAAGTAAAATATTGTTTACAAATCAAAAATAAATAGTGCTTTACAAATTAAACCTCCAAGAATTAAATAAAAATTTAAGCCTTCTTGAAAATATTGAAACAAAGCTTAAAGTGGACAATAAAGAGCTTCTTCGCTGGGGAGCTATTAGTTTTGATGAACAAGATCAATGTCTTACCTTTGAGGTTCAGCTCTCGGAAAAACAAGGCAAAAGGCAAAATACCAGCACGCAAAATATAAATACAAATACGTTTAGTACAAAAATTGTTAATTTATTTTCCGAGAAAAAAATAGGAGCTTTTGTAATCCCGACAGGATTGGGATGCACTATTGGTGGCTTTGGTGGAGATGCTAATTTAGCAGCAAATATAGTTGCAAGTGAATTCGATTATCTAATCGTTAATCCCAATGTAATAAATGGTGGGGCCTGGCAAAACCTAGCACCAAACATGCTTTATGTAGAGGGTTATATTTTAGACCAATTTATGAAAGGTTTAGTTGGTTTAAGAAGAAGCACAAACAATAAAATTGGAATAATTTTTGACAAGAAAATCCCTCCGGAACAGCTTTGGAGAGAAAAACAAGTTATTGAAGCAGCCCAAACAATTTGGGGATTAAATGTTTGCGCTTATGAAACCACTGATGAACCGTTGAAGGCCGAGATTGAAATTCTGGAAGGAAACATCTCAAGCGGAAATCTAAAGAATCCAGAGGTTTTAATTAAAGCTGCCGAAAGACTCAAAGGTTCCGGTGCCCAAGCAATTGCGGTTATAAGTTATTTGGAAGAGGAATTAAGTGACAAAACAAGGCAAGAAGACAACTACTCACATGGCCAAGGGCCAGACCCAATCGGTGGAATCGAAGCGGTTATTTCTCATACAATTAGTAGACACTTTGCTTTGCCTTGTGCCAATGCACCAACTTTTTTTCCAGATAAAACATTTGGCTATACTGCCGATCCAAAGGTAGCTCCGGAAATTGCAAGTTATAGTTTTTTGCCTTCGGTACTCAAAGGGTTGAGCAAGGCCCCTCAAATTATTTTGCCCGATGAGCTTCAAATCGGAGATTTAACCGTTCATAACCTCAAAGCCTTTGTGGGTCCTGCCGACTGTTGGGGTGGTAGCAGTTTTTTAAGTGCTTTAGAAAATCCAAATATTAACGCTTATGCCATTCAATCAAATAAAACAGGAATCAATCTTGGCCCAGAGACATTTGGATTTGAAGTTTTTAAACCCTCGAATTATCTTGAGTTAATCGGGTATTTGAGAGCTGGCGATTTAGGGTTTACTATCGACTTAGCAAGAAACCATTTTTAAATTAAGCTGGCTTAGGAGATCTTAAAATAAGTTCAGGATGACGATCTGTCTTGATTGCGCAATAAAAAACCCTCCAGAAACCTGATCCAGAGGGGTTCTATTAAGAATTAGATGAGGAGATTAAAAATGTAACAATTTACCAATATCTTCTATTGTCATGACTGTAATCTTGTCTATAACCTTGTTTATATCTACGACGTTCTTGTATACGGTCTCTTTCGCGCTTTTTACCGATTTGATAAGCACCCACACCAACTGCTGTAACGCCGACAACACCTAAAGCAATTTTTGCACCTTTGCTGAGAGCTTCAGCACGCTGAGGCAAGCTAACGAACATTGAGCTTAATAAAATTGCGAGAGAAAAACCTAAACCTATAGATTTTGTAATAACGCTTGAGGAGGGTGACTTAATAACTAACGACTTGGTGTTCATGACTCATTTCCTTTTTAGTTAAGTCTTATATTATGAGATTAACCCAAAATAGAATTTTGACTTCTAACCATCTGAGCGGTTTGTAGGAGTATAGTTTTTGTTAACCCTATGGTTAGATTAAATTCAAAAATCGCTTAAAGATTAGCCTAGATAAAGATTTTCCGTTAATACTCATCAAGTAAAATCAGTATCAAAAATAAGTTCTCCTTAAAAGGTTAACCATTAGCAAAGACTTCACACACCTAAGCTAAAGAAAACTTTAACTGCTTTATTTTAAGTATTTACTCAGCAATGTCGCTTCTGAACTGCTTACCCGCAAAGTCAATCTTGGCAACAGCTTTGTAAGCAAACTTGCGAGCATCCTCAAGAGTCTCGGCCAGAGCGGTAACACAAAGTACCCGTCCTCCGCCAGTAATTAAATTGCGCTGATTATCGAGTTTTGTTCCGGCATGAAACAATAAAATGCGCGCCCGGTCGTGGTCTATATCACCCGTTTGGTCGAATAGCTGCGATTGAGAGCCCAAAGAAAAACCAATTTTAAATCTAATTGGCATTCCAGTGGCAATTTTTTCGGGGTAGCCTTGGCTTGCCATAACCACACAAACAGCTGCTCCGCTCCCGCTGGTCTCTGCGCTTGGTAAAGTGCCTTTAAAGTGGTCTAAATTGCCTTCAGTGGCTTGCCAAAGGACTTCAAACAAATCACATTCAAGCAAAGGTAAAACTACTTGAGTCTCTGGATCACCCAAGCGACAATTAAACTCCACCACATAAGGATCCATTTTCTCATCGAGCATTACGCCTACATATAAAAACCCTTTGTAGGCCTTGCCTTCCTCTTTCATTCCGGTAAGCGTTGGCTGGATGATGCGCTCTTCAATTTTTTTCATTACCTCATCAGTAACAAGCGGATTAGGTGAGCGAGATCCCATGCCACCGGTATTTGGCCCTTTGTTATCATCGAGAAGACGCTTGTAGTCCTGAGCAGTGGGAAGGAGAGAATAATGTTCTCCATCGCAAATCGCAAAGACGGAGGCTTCCACTCCGGGTAAAAAGTCCTCAACAATTACCAGACGCCCGGCCTCACCGAATTTGCCGTCGAAGCAGCCATTAATTGCGCCTACGGCGCCATCATAAGTGTTTACAACAGCAACACCTTTGCCTCTTGCCAATCCATCGGCTTTAATAACCAAAGGCAGAGCCCGAGAATAAGCATAAGCTATTGCATGTTCTCGCCTATCAAAAGCGGCATAACGTGCGGTTGGAATTCCACGACGGAGCATAAATTCTTTAGCGAAATATTTTGACCACTCTAATTTAGCAGCGTCTTTTTTGGGGCCAAAAATTTTAAGCCCTTTGGCCTCGAAGAAGTCCACTATGCCTTCGGCCAAAGGATCATCAGGGCCCACGACAGTTAAATTTATTTTCTGTGAAACCGCAAACTCAGCTAATTTGTCAAAGTCATCCACAGGAATAGCGACACATTGAGCGATCTGAGAAATACCTGGATTTCCCGGACAACAAAAAATTTCTTCCACATGCTGACTTAGAGAAAGAGACAAGCTAAGCGCATGCTCTCTACCACCACTGCCGATTACTAATACTCTCATTCAGTTTCGTAAATATTTAACCTGTTGATGACTTAAATAAATACTCTTAAATATCTTCTTCAATAAGTATCCTTTAAAAGTCTTGAATTTGGTAGGTATTGTCAATTTAAATTAATGAACACACTCAGATTGTCAACTCGATAAAAACAGCACAATGATCGGAAGCGCCATCTTTGCCTGTTAGACTCTCATCAAAGCGCTCACCATCATAAAAGTCAATATCGCTACCCAAACCCCTTCGCTCTATAAAAGGTTTTTCTTTGATATTTTTATTTTTTAAATCTGGTGAAAGCAAGATGTAATCTAGTTGCTCAGCCAATTTACCCTTTTTGTAATAGTGCGTCCAGCGCTCATCTTCAGGCAGCCTTAAGATTACATTTTCCAAATCATCCAAAGCTAACAAAGATTGAAGTTCAGGTGCATCGTAATTATTGTTTAAATCACCAACCACCACAAAGTTACCTTCTAAAGACTCTCCAAATCTTTCTTTCAAGATTTCTGCAACTCGTTCAGACTGTACTTGACGTTTTTCTTCTCCGCCACCAATCTTGGACTTGAAGTGATTTACAAAAAATGTAAGATTTTTTCCTTCGGGTAAATTCACAGTTGCTTCCAGGCAATCTCTTGAAAAAGTTCTCGCCGAAGGAGCACTGCCTTCGGGTTCAAAACGGTGCGTTCTCACGCATCCAATCTCGTATTTGGAGAGCAAACCAACATCAATTTGCCTCAAATCATTTCCATCAATCACCATTGCAAAAGGGTAGAGATTATCTAAATATTTTCGGTTAAATTGCAAAAGGGCTTCAAGATTTTCAACTTCTTGTAAAGCAATAATATCTGGATCGTTTTGAGTAATAACTTTGGCCGTAAGCTTCCGAGCAGCCATTCCAACTGGGCCAAAATCTTCTATTGTCCAGCCAAGTAAATTTATATAACCATTTTTCTCAAAATCCTCAAAATCAATTTTTTTTGCTCCTCTCGAACCTCTTTCCTTATCGAGCAATCGATATCTTAAAAATAAATTTTCAGTATTAAAAGTGCCGATTTTGATTTTCATTATTAAAAAATCGCTAGCTGAGTAAATCTAATTTAGCAAAAAAGTTTTTTAATGATTAATTACAAAGTTTGCTGAGAATTTCAAAATAATTTTCAAGCTATTTTTAAACATAAAATTGAAATTTTGATATTTATTATGCAAGAATGTGAACATGAAATACCAATTAATTGGATTGCCAAAAGACTAAGCAATGCAAATTATATCAACAAAGAGATCTCCAGTATCAAACTTAAGGAAATTGCATCCAACAGCCCGACTAAGCTTAAACAGACTATTACAATTTTGTCAATATAGGCAAGCTAGTGGTAATAAAATTAGTGATAATTTGCAAGTTCCTCAAGATCACTTTGGTTTAGGCCCTTCTGATTCAATTCGTGATATTCATGAAGATCTGCATACTTATTTATTTGATTTTAGGCCTTTGGCTCAGCAGTTGGAATGGGGATTAGAAGAACCATTTGAACAACATCGTTTAAATCAAATTCTAAGAACTAAAAATAAAACAAAGATTGCCCTTCAAACTCTTAGATCTAAAAATAAAACAAAGATTGCCCTTCAAACTCTTAGATCTAAACAACTACTGATTGAAGCTCTTACAAAACGATGGCCAAGTGATAATAGGATGATAATTAGTCACTTAACAAATGTTGCTAATGCATCATATACAAAGGCTTTAGGGTTATCTTCATACGATATATTAGGTTACTGTGTTCCAACTTACAAAAGAGAAATTCATAAATTTTTAAGTCCTTTCAACTTTAATAATGAAGCTTCAGTTGAGGCTTCCCAATTAAGCCGCATAGTTTGTTATTATGATTGGTTGATAGGATTAGAAGGTTTTTATAGATTATCACATGAAGGCCTAGTCCAAGCTGATTGGAGCAACACTAATAGACCTTCATTAAGGTTAACTACTCAAGGTTTGCAGCTTCTCAAAGAACATAAAATAAATATTTAAAATACATTATAAAAGCCAGGATTTTATTACAAAATGATTCAAATCAACATTCTCTTCATATCTTCTTCCAAAGAAACCGTTAGCTTAATTGCAGTTTCTTTTTTATTGACTTTGTATTCTTCAAAATACTCGCTCAAAGCCAAAGTCTGGCCAACTTGTACCTGAGCAATTCTTGGATAATTTAAATTTACTTTTCCAAAAACTTCTTTCTCTAAGCGCTTTAAGACTTCAACCAAACGCTCGGGGGTATTCTTCGAGGACAAATATTCCCCGTCCAAAACCAAGAAATTCACTAACCGATCAAGTTCTTCATAAAATTCCTTAAAAGTTTCATTCAAATGCTCAAGCATTTTTTCCTCGTAAGCGGAAAGTTCTTCGGGTTTGTCATAAGCGTAAGACAGTCTGTCCATGGTGTTTCTCACGTTTCTAATTCTGTCTAGTTCATCTGATGGAGAATTTGAAGTGTTCTTTGTTTGAATCCCCAAAAAACTTTCCATGTTGCTCAGTAATCTGGCTTTTACTCTTTGAATTCAAGAGTCGAGCGTCAATCCCTCTTCGGGTTTTAGCCCCAATCGTCTTTCCTGAACAGCAAGTACTTTGACACCAATCACTCTTATTCTTTCAACCAGCTCTTCCACTGAAGTTTTATCTGAAACTTTGCATCCAGTATCTTGTTCCAAACGTTTTATTGATTTAATAATTTGAGTCTCAATTCCTTTTTGATATTTGTACTTGATGGCAACCGGCAACAAATGAATTGATTCAGACTTTGCCTGAAGTTCTTCCTGCGCTTTAAAAGCCAATTGAACCACTCCGGGCTCAAAGGGAATCACAATATCATTTTGATTGGAGATTTCACCTTCAATAAAAATTACAAGCGGTCTTTCACCTTCCAGTAAAAGAGACTTAGTTGTCATAAAGGATTCTCGGTCGGGGGCGCCTCTAATCAAGGAATAACAACCTAAAGCCTGGAAGGCTTTTCCTCTAAGTCCACCATTCCAATCGAAAGCTTCTCTCGCGGCGACACTATTCATGGGAGAAGCAAGTTGTCTTGAGATTTCTAAAAAAACGTAGGGGTCATCTTCCGTTGGGTGGTTTGGAAGCAAGAGAAGATGTTTATCTTTGAGTTCACTAATTTTTTTAAGATCATCTTCACTAATATTGACTGACAGTCCATTGAGAGCCAACTCACAAAAAGAAGGTATTAGTGCATGAACAAACCTTACAAAAGTCAAATTAAGCTTTGGAGGATAAAATGAGCTTTTCTTAAACATGGCTGCTTAACTGTCTGGAGGCACAACTGAATGACTCAGATAATAGCATTAATGAGATTAGAAAACCTCATCCCCTAATCCCCCTTGATAGGGGGAAAAGCTCAAAGAGCCCCCTTGCCTGTCAAATCGCCGAAAGGTAGGATGCTCGAATGACAATCGCAAGAGCGATTGGCTGAGTGCTTCATTTTTAAGGTGAGGGGGTTGGGGGTCAGGTGACCCAACTAGCAAGACATTTAAGCTTCAAGAATCAAATTTCCTCTTTAAACTCTTTGCAACCCGGTGGAAGCATTCTTTTGACTGTTGTTTTGCCCACAGACGTTCGAATAACCCCAAGCAAACCCGGATAATTGTCTAACATAAAGAAAAAGCTGGTCGGATAACCGTTGCGAGAGATTTCTGTATTGCCGTGTCCGTAAAAAACACCAATAGCATCATTGTTGGCCTTAGTTGCAATAACAGACCCCGAATCGCCCTTCCGAAAGGAACGATTGGAAAGATACTTTAAAACGTCTTCTTTAAAACCAGTCTCAGCCGAAAAAGTGTAGGTGTCATCCAAGCAGCTAATATTACGGCAAATTTTTACTGGATTAATGCCCGGATCAAGGGTTTCGCATTGAAAATAACCGTTTGGAACGAGAATTGCACCGTCAACAAAATTAATATTTGTGTTTTGAAGATTACACTTTACTTTTTGCGACAGAAAAACCGCTCCGATTTTGTCTAGTTCACACAATTGGTCTTTCACCGAAGCTCCACACTCGGCCATATTTTTGGTAATTAAATGTGCAGTTGTTAAAACAAAGTTACCTCGCTCAACCACCGCGCCTGTTCCTGCTGGTACCATATGTCCGCCTTCGGAACGAAAGAGTTTTACAGGCATGGAATCAACATTCGCAACCATAAATAGATTGGCAATAAAAGCTAATGCCAAAAACAAAAAGTTGTAATTACTCTTCAAATGATTTACTAGACTAAGCATTTGCTTGAAGTTAAAAGCTTTACGTTTTTTAGAAGCGTGTTGTGCTTGATTATAAAAGCAATATGAATATTTATACCAATATAAATTTTTATCCAATATTAAGTAAAGTTTGACAGCTAGGCTTTTTAACCTACAAATGGTAGAACTAGTTTTGGTATAAATTTGTTAGAAGATTACAGGATTTAATGAAAGCACTTTTTATATTCGATGGTGGATTAGCTCCCGGTTATACTGCCGTTGCAGTAGGCTTAACCGAAGAGGGAGAAAAACTTGGCTGGGAATGCTGGGCAGCCCGCTCCGGCTTTAGGTCGCTTTGTGAGGGAATCTCTGACGAACCCCAATTGGTTAGAATTGTTACCAGCCCAATAGATGCTTTCGAACTCAGCCACAAAGGAATTCCCACCGAAATGATGGGAAGAAGAAATTTTTATCCAGGCTCCGACTTCCGCTCTGAGCGGTTCCCCCAATTTGCTGATGTTGAATACCAAAAAACAGCCGCTGCTGAAATTGTAAAACATGGATTTGAAGCCATTGTCTTTGCCGGTGGAGACGGGACTCTCAAAGGGGCAAAATCTTTAAGTAAATTTTTACCCAAAGAAATTAAAACAGGTTTTATAAATATTTCGGCTGATTCAGACATTATTAACGACCGTTCGGTGGGCTTTTTATCTTGCGCCGAGCACGGCGCCGAAATTGCAAGAGGACTTTACGAAGACGCTTTTACTCACCGTCGAATTTATTTTTTAGAGATGATGGGTAATCGCAGCGGCCGCCACGCCTTGCATTCGGGAGCTGCAGCCAGAGCTCACTTGATTATTCTTCCTATTTTCGATTTTCCCAAAGATGTTTTAGAAGAAATTGCAAATTCGCTCAATCAACGAAGACACGCTCTGGTTATAGTCGCTGAGGGATACAAAAAAGAATACCGCAGCAAAAATGGCATAAAACAAAACGCCGCCGAAATGTTTATTAAAGAACTAGAAGCCTTCGGATTCAAAGATGAACCAGATAAAAGAGTTATTGCTGAGCCCTTTAGCCGCCATTTAAGAGGCGTTAGACCTTTGCGGATCGATTGTGAAATTGCTCATTTAAAGTGCCAACTTCTTGTAAATGCTCTTCAGAAGGGACAATCAGAAATTATGGTTTATTACCAAAGTGAGCATAGACTCGGCTTCCAACCCTTTGAAGAAGCTTATTCAGACAATTCAATTGAAAAAGAATTCATTGGAATGATTGACCGAATCGATTTGCCCAAATTTAGAGAGTATGCTCTTTCTGTTTGTAATTAAGAAATCTTTTAACCAAAAAATTCCTTTTAAATTAATCTCCGAGAGGTTAAATTCCCTACTGCAAGGAGTAAGGAATTTTATTAAAATAATGTTCGATTTTGCTTCTGACTCTACTTAGCCATAGTAATTTTTTTAATTTTTGCTGTAGCAGATTCGGTTTTTATTTTTTCAAGAGGGTCGGATACGTACTCAAAATCAGGTTCAGAATTCCAAGGACCGCGTTCATCTTTGGTTTTGACATCATTTATATAACTTGAAAGATTAAAGTAAAGATCAACTGTCTCGTCTGGTTTTACGTTGCCGAAGAAAGGATCGTCCAATTTGCCCAAAGAATCGAGTGCTTTCATAAACACCTTTGTGTGCGAAATTTCGCGAGTAAGCAAAAATACCATAGCATCCTTAGTTTCATTATCAGAAGCTAGTTTAATCAATTGTTCATAAGTTTGCCTGGCACCCGCTTCAGCAGCAATGTTTGCTCTAAGGTCACGAACAACATCTCCGCCTTCATTTACGTAAGTCCTGTCCAAGCAACCCCATTGCTGTCAAGCAAATGTGCGCCCGGACCGCGAATATGAAATAAACTAGATTTAAAAGCCTCAGTTTGATCAGAATTTTTAGTATGTTCTTCAATCAATTTGCCAACAATTTCAAGATGACTGAACTCTTCAATTGCAATATCCTGCAACATATCTTTAACATCTGGCTTTTGTGTATGAATTGATTGAACCCAATATTGTAAAGCTGCTGTCAATTCGCCTGTAGCTCCACCAAATTGCTCTAAAAGCAATTGCGCAAAACGTGGATTTGGCTCTGAAATTTTAACTTTATAAATGTCGTGCTTTTTATGTAAAAACATTTTTTGTTCCTGCCAATCGCTTTTTTGTATCGTAAGTATCATCCTATCAGTCTCATCAGGCGCAAAATCTCATTTTTAAAGCAAGTAACAGGAATCTAAACAAATTAACTGAAGGACAACTGAATAGAAACTCTTAATCAACTTTTTTTCTGATACATAAATTGAAATTCATTTTTTTCAAATATTTAATTTCTTTAGCTTTAATTGTCTATTTTTGTTTTTAAGATTCTTGGTTAAGCAATGTAAAAACCTGCCGCTAATTACCAGAATCTAGGTCCTAAATTTTAAGTGGATGGGAAATTCAAGTGATTGAGCGGGGTAATTATTCCAATTTCCTTTAGGACTTTTTTGATTTTATAAATCAAACGATTCCAATAACAGTTCATAGTGAGACATTTAGAAACTTTGTAGCTTTCAATTTTAGGGGCAATGAGAGGATCACCAGTAATTTGTGATATTCGCGTTTGTATAGTTCTTAATGTATATTGGTGAGATTTTAGAGCAGATGAACAATTTGCAATTTGCTTTAATAATGCTTCTAAAACCTCTTCCTTGCTTTTGCTGGATAATTGACTTACTACCGCTTTGAAAGCAAGCCAATTAGCAACACTCACTTCAATTTTTTCTTCTAACAGTTGTCTTTGTTCGTAAGAAGTTACATCAGGAAGGCTATTCTTCAAGGTGATCAAATCTTCCTTTTGCATAGAAAATTCATTAACTTTAGGTTCTATAAAAATTATTAAAGCTAATCTGTCAACTTCGTTATTGCTCATTAAAAGCCTATGAACATCTTTTAGTGCATTAAGTCTATTCGTATTAAATCTTATCTGTTCATTGCTCTGGTAAAAACCCAGTTGAAGATTTAATAATGCCGATTGCGAATCCTGATTCTGAGGTTGAACAGTTTTTAAAGGATTTTGTGTTGTCCGCTCATGAACAACAGAGTCAATGAATGAATGCGGTGAATTATAAATTCTTATCATTAAGTTTATTTATCAATTTTATGATTTTAGATTAAAAACACAAAAAACTACTAATATCAAGTAACCATTTGATTAATTTTATAAAAATAAAGTGATCTGTAAGTTTTTTAAAAATTAACTTACGCAAGCAAAATCAAACTTTTAACCTATTGAAAATATTATGCTGCTAGGATTCTAATTAGATCGTCTAAGAGAGAAAGTTATTATGTTAGATCTACTTTGGACAATTTTATTTGGAGCCTTGGCCGGATGGTTAGCAAGCCTTATTATGGGTACAAACTCTCAACAAGGTTTTATCATCGATGTTTTAGTCGGCATAGCTGGTTCATTCACTGGCAATTATATTTTTATTAATTTACTTCATTTTAGTTTAGGCGGAGATTTTATAACTAGACTTATAACGGCCGTCGCTGGGGCCTGTATTCTTTTGGGTCTCTACAAGCTGATTACACGACGTAGCTGAACAAGAAGCTCGGTTTAATTTAAGAAATCAACTAAAAGGGTTAGGACTATTCCAACCCTTTTTTATTTGCAAATTGATTTATAAAAATTTAATTAAATAAAAAAATGGCTAGTACCTTAGCTAAATAAGTAATATACTGTTAAAATTAGCGCTCGTAGCTCAGTGGATAGAGCGTTGGTCTCCGAAGCCAAAGGTCGCGCGTTCGATCCGCGCCGGGCGCAT
>JANRMG010000017.1:0-3210 GCA_033761855.1 Candidatus Caenarcanales bacterium | reverse complement strand
TTTTTAGATATATTGAGTGTGGTTTTAGCTGGAATGCTAGGTATGATTATTGCAATTTTTATTCAAAATCTAACCTTACTTGGAATAATAATGATTCCCACCATTAAAAGATTCAAAACAAAACTTACTTATAAATATGGTCTAAATCATTAACAGTAGCGGGACGCTGCAAATCAACTGGGTCTCTGGCTTGCATATTTGGCGGAGCAGCAATCGGAACGCTTGTTCTGCTTAAATCTATCGTTCTAGGAATATAATCAAACTCGCCAGGTCTGGGTGAAGCATCTAAAGCCAAAGGCCTAATAATTTGGCTAGCATGCCCGCCGCGAACAATCTCTGGAGAAAGAACAATTACAAGTTCACTGTCACCTCTGCTGAATTCTTTACTTCTGGCTAGCAGTCCTAGAATTGGAATATCACCGAGAAATGGAATTTTACTTAAATTATTCGTACTGGAAGAATTAATCAAACCTCCAATTACTAAAACCTGGCTGGGATCCATTTCAACTTGAGTATCTGCTTTTCTGGTTCTAAATGCAGGTAGTCCAGGAGCCGCAAAAGGATTAGCCGTATCAATATCACGAGTCTGTGCGGCTACGTTCATTAAGATGGAATCGCTATCGGTAATAGTTGGAAGTACGTTCAAGCTAATTCCAAAAGTCTCAAAGGTTACCTGTTGTCCAACCGCCCCAAGAGTAGCTAAAGCTTGTTGAATAGGCACTTCTCCACCAGCTAAAAATTTGCCTGGTTCCCCACTTTGCACAACTAAATTTGGTTCAGCTAAGACCTTTACCTCGCCTCTGCTTTCAAGAGCTTGAACTGCAATTGCCAATTGTTGTTTAGGAAAAAGTGAAAAGAAGGTTCCAGGATTTGAACCAGCCGTAGGAGCTATAGAAATACCAGCGTTACTCGATGCTCCAACAGGAGTTCCTGCTATGAGACTACCAAAAGCGCCTGTTGCCGAAAAAGTACCACCAACATTTGGAAGATTACCCCCTGCGCCTAAGCCATATACGCCCCCTTTACCGGTCTTTCCAGGAATCCATCCAAAGCGTGTACTAAATTCTTTACCAACACTTCTACTTACCTCATAGAACCTAATCATTACAGAAATTTGAGGACGATCAGTAACCTCAAGAAAACTCATAATAGTTCCATTGCTGTTTGCAACAATAGAGCCATTACCCAAGTTCCCGCGAAGATTAGAGGTAAAGTTAAGGGGTCTAGTTAAAGACTGAGAGCCTGTTGCAGCACCACCAGAGGCATCAGATTCAGCTAATAATTGGTTAATTTGATCGACAATAAAACCACCGTTTCTAGTAACAATTCTCATTGAAGAATCTTCGCCCATGTAGGTCGCTGTAATTGTCATAGCCTTAGCAATTACATCTGGGCTTTTAACTTTACCAGACAAAATAACCCGCTCAACAACCCCACCAGGAGTAGAAAGTCCGCCACCACCAGCAGCTGGAGGAGGTGGTGCCTGTGTACCATTTTGATTGCTTACAACAACCGATGGAGCAGGATCACCAACCACTTGAGGATCCACATTATAAGAAGTTGTGTAAGCCCCATTTGAGTTTGGTGGCTGGGCTACAGGCTCTATGCGGTTTGAGGGAACAACAATATAATCAACAGCAATATTTGGATCGAGCGTTTTAAGGCTTTCGATCAAATCGGTTATATCTCTCTTAACGCTTATATCAAATCTGGTCGGTCTTACCGATGAATCTTTTCCTTCCCAAATTAAAAGAGTGGTCTTGCCAACCTTTCTTCCCATAACTAAAGCAGAAGTATCACTTAAAACTTTTATGTTGGCCACCGAAGGGTCTGTGACTGCTACACGCTTAATAGGAGCATTGGAAACAACAACTTCGCTGGAACCAACTTTTATATCTTTTAGTGAAATACCACTCTGGTAAGCTGTACCCTTGAGGAATACTGTCTCGGACATTCCAGTCTGAGAGCTTAGACACAAGAGAGCAAGTACTGCAAAAAAAGGATTGCTCGAAACTCGCGTTTTTTTTATTTTGGTTTTTGTTGGTAACAAGCTAATACCTCTATTACCTAATGAATTAGGAGTTTGCGTATATGTTTCCATATTTAATTAATTTATTATCCTTTATTTTGCAATTAAATACAGCCTGGCGATAAGCATGGCTCTGGCATGTCTGTACTTGGACCCGACACACGTGCTGGCCTACTGTTTCTTATTTTCTCAGACGGATTACCCAGGTAGATAAGTTCCGAAAATTCTCCATTTAATATTTCCATCGTTGGAGTCGAAGTTATATAGGGTGGTTTGGGAAGACCTACACTGATTTCAGTTCCAATGATTTTTGACGGAGTACCAACTTTTGCATTTTCAGCAGGTGGAAACCAAACATAAAGATTTGTTCTTCCAGGATTTCGTCCAATTATTTCAACCTCATCTGGAGTAATCATTAGTACATAAGCAATTCCAGGATTACTTAAGGCAATTCTTTCTGGTTTAGAAGGTAGTTTAATGAGAGTTGATTGACCAACACTAACTTCTAAATTTTGCGAAATTGGAACTTTAGCTCCCAATCCAAAATTTGCGGCATTGACCTCTTGCATTGGTAAAAGCAAAGTTAAAGCAAGTAGGAAAACGCTTATTAGAAAAGTTAAACTACTTATTTCATTTTTTTCTTTGTTCATGTTCATCCAAAAGTTTTTCATAGCGGAGCTCGTGGCATACTTGTTTTTCATTGATCAATTAAGGTTGTTAATTATTGACTTGCTGCAGCAGTGGGCTTAGAGACGAGTTCTGTACCAACTTCAGAAGTTAATTCTTTTTCGGTTCTTTCAATACCCATCCATTCCTGAAATAGACTAACTTTACTAGCTGGAGGTTCCTGATTTGCTCCATCCAAAATTCTTATTTGTCCACTATCTCGATAAGCAATGATTTTTTGTGCATCCTCAGGCGTTGTAGCAAGGTTAACATCAACTTGTGATTCGCCCCCCGATTGAGCTTGTTCAGCCACACTGTCGTTTTTCCTAACGTCTAAAATTCTTGCTTTTTTAGAAAGGGATTGCGTAATAACGTTTCCAGAGGCTGTTGTAAATACTCTATGAACGCTCACAATTTGTCCTTTTCGTAAAAATCTGTCTCTTGCGTTCTGTCCGGTTAAAGTAACGTTGACTTCACGCTCCCCTTCAGCTGGAAGCAATCTTTCCTCGGGGACA
>JANRMG010000016.1:0-2589 GCA_033761855.1 Candidatus Caenarcanales bacterium | reverse complement strand
GTCTGGCACGTGCCAGAGTCTATACATGATTTTGTTTTTGAACAAACTGGTCGAGTACTACCTGAATCCATGCCCCCAGGACCTGAAAACCCCTTGGGCAAATATGCCATTTATTTGACCTTAAGTGGGTATTTAATCCACGGAACCAATCAGCCTTGGAGTGTAGGCAAGTTAATCAGTTCGGGCTGTATACGGCTTCATAATGCGGATATGGCAGAATTATATCCCTTAGCGAAGATAGGTGACCCTGTTTATATCATCCATCATCCTTACAAAGCTGGTTGGAAAGATGGAACCCTTTTTCTTGAGGCGCATGTGCCAGTAACCATTGATGATAAACTGGGTAAATTGAATATACTTTCCATTAATCAAACGATGAAAGCGTATCTTAAAGATAATCGATATCAAATTGATTGGCATTTAGTGGATAGAATCATCAAACATCCTAATGGCATTCCTAATGCAGTAGGAACTCGAAGCTAATTTCAAGTGTGCTCCCCCTGTTGGGGGAGCAAATAATCAAATTGAATATCAAAACTTAAAGTGTACCAAAAGAACCGCGTATTCCTCGACGGCTTTTTTTATTTTTTTTCGTTTTTTCCTTTTGTAGCTTATCTGTTGCCTCAACAAGGTCAACTTTAGGGGCTTTCTTTCGCTTTGATCCCGCTGCTTTTTTGGTTTTTTCTTCAGATTTAAAGAAACCGTGGTGAGCCTTAGATGCTTTTTTAGGAGTCAATCGATTAGATTGGTTTTGTAGAGCATCTTTTATCACTTTCATTATTGGAGTATCAACAGCTTCTTTTACCTTATCATTAAACGCATTTATCTTATCAGCATCTTTAGCTTTATTAATAAACCCTTTAATGTTTTTTTCATATATTTCTTGTTTTGAGGAAGAATTTTTTGCGTTCTGATGAGCTACTGCTAAGTTATCAACTATTCTTTCAAGTAATGATCTATCTTCACGGTCTGCTCGATTCGCTTTAATATAGTCGCCGAGTGTTTTAAGTGTAATTTTCACAACATCTAAACGCGCACTGAATTTTTGGCCAGCAACATAAGCTCTAGATTTTTTAGGCATTTTCTCAAGGGATTCATTGATTGATTCGATCAATTCACCTGATTTTTCTTCTGCTTGTTGCGTTGTTTTTTCCTTTTGTTTTTCAACGAACTTTGTTGTTTTTTCTACTGTATATTCTACTCTCGGTGGCTTGGGTATTAAAATGTTAATTTTGTTATTGAGTTCAGTATAAAGATCCAGCAAAACTTTTGAAGATGCAGTATCGTGCAAGCCTTTACCTAAGATACCTCTCAATAGTAGACGAGCATTTTCAAGCTCATCGATATAATTGTTTTTGTCGATTAATACTATGACTTTATCAAAATCTTCATCAGATAAATCTAATTCCTTTTCAAGTTTTTTAATCTCTATTTCCAAAATACTCGCGCTTTCTAGAGCAGAGTCTACCAAATCAGTTACCTCTTTTTCTAAATTCCTTAAAAGGGTTTCGTGTTTTTTAAAAGGATCTTCTGTTAAAGATGCTGTGGTTTTTGACTTTGTTAATTCTTTTAATGTTGTTGAGGCGAGATCAGAAAGTTTTTTATTGTTTTCACGAATTTGTGAAAGTTCTAGTCCTTTGTCTGTTATTTCTACATCCACTATTTCACGAATAGTGTTGAAACCTAATAATCGTAAATCTCTATCTGCGTCACTTTTATCTGCTTTTACCTGTTTTCCAATCTGATCAACAACCTTCAATACTGATGTTAGGCTATCGATACTGAGATTTTCAATTTTCGACTGGATTCGACCTTTGATAAATTTTATTTTTGTAGAGTCTTTAGTGTTTAGTGCTTGCCCATAGGCAAGCATATATCCAAGTATGTCCTGGGCAATTAATTTGTCTTCTTCTTTGATATTCATCTTGCATCTCCTAGTAATGATTCATACATTATTAGTATAGTACAAGTTGAAAATTTGAATTTGCCTTAGTGCTGTACGAGTTGTACAGTAGATCCTAACGACCTCTATTCGTGGGCTTGTTCATTCTGGGTCTAGGAACTGCGCCTTTGCTAAAGCCTCGATTGCCTACTGGGCCTTTGTTGCCGCCTTTAGGGTGCTTATCTGGTCCAGTATTATGGGGTTTTTTAGGTTCATTGACTTTGTTGTCCATGGTTTACCTCTGATGTTTATAAACTATGTCCATTATAGCGGATTTTGTGCAATAGGAAAGCAGTTAAAGAGATCTAAACCCATGTTTCTTCTCGTATTTTTCTTCTGCTTTAAGTTCTTTGAGTTTTTCCCTGGCATCCTCACGATTCTTTTTACGCTGCTCACTTCTCTCCTTTTTTGCTTCTTTAGCAGCTTCAGAGAAAGCTTTCTTGACCTTTGGCTCTAATTTATTTACTTTGACATCCATTTTTTTAATTATAGATGCAAAGACCTTTTGTTGATTTATAGGCGTATCATTTTTTGCAATAAATATATTAAACAAGCGTTTACCTTGATCCTTAAGCGCTTTTTTATTCGATGTATTTGCTATTAACTGTTCAAGTTCTTTAGTCAATTTTTTAACATCATTTTTATTA
>JANRMG010000015.1:0-7963 GCA_033761855.1 Candidatus Caenarcanales bacterium | reverse complement strand
AAAAATAAAAGAAAAAATAAGTCCTTCTTTAAAAGCTATTATCTCTGGCGGCGCTCCGCTGTGTGAATCTACTTTGTATTTCTTTCATGCAATTGGAATCTACCTGATTCAGGGCTACGGATTGACCGAAACAACGGGAATTTTATGCGCCAACAGTTTTTACTTCCTGAAGCCCTCTTCGGTTGGCAAGCCGCTTGAGGGTGTGCAAATTAAAATTGCCGAAGACAAAGAGATTCTTACGAAGGGCGAAATTAATTTTAATGAGTACTGGAATAAGCCTGAAGCTACTCAGGAAAGCTTTACCGAAGATGGTTGGTTCAAAACCGGCGATTTGGGGGAATTGGATGAAAATAATTTCTTAAGCATTACGGGCCGCAAAAAAGATTTAATTGTAACGGCTGGAGGTAAAAAGATTGCACCAACTTTAATCGAAGAAACAGTTAAACAAAGTCCATTCATAGACCATGTGGCGGTTTTTGGTGACAAACAAAAATGGCTGACGGCACTTATTACCTTAAATAAAGAGCTTGTACTCAAATACTTTAAGCAAGAGAAGATGGACAATAGCGATTGGACAAGCTTTGTAAAAAGTAAAGAGCTGATTGATTTTATAGAAAAAGAAATTAGTAACGCTAGCAAAGAGCTTCCAGAGTTTGAAAAGATTAAAAAATTTATGATTCTTGCCGAGCCTTTTACTAATGCTAAAGATGAACTTACTCACACAATGAAGGTAAAGCGAAACACAATTTTAAAAAATTATCACTCCGAAATTGAAAGCATGCATAAATAGAGGTAAACCCGTAATGAACTTTATAAAAAATTGTAATTTGTTTTTTTTGAGCTTATCGATCTGTTTTTTAATAACAAACAGTAATCTCAAATGTTTCAGCTTCCCAAAGAGCAATTCCAAAGAGCTTTTCCAAAGATATAAAAGCAATCCACAAATGGAAGCAAAGAGTAACGAGGAATTGTTTTTTAGAGCATTAGCAAAACAAAACTTAGGAAACCTTCCCGGAGCCTTGAGTGACTTTGACCAAGTATTAACTTTAGATCCAAACGACGTGGATACCCTCGTTACTCGATGCGGTTTGCTGAGTGATATGGGTCAATTTGCCGCGGCGATCGAAAGCTGCAAGAAGGCAATTCAACTCGGAGCAGGACAATCGGTTTACTTTAATTTGGGAATTGCTCAACAAGGTCTTGGAGACTTGCAAGGAAGCATTAACTCTTTCAAAACAGCTGCCGATTTTTCACAGAGAAGCAATAATCAAGATTTAAACCAAAAGTCAACACAACGCCTGGAGCTTTTACAGAGAGTTGCTAGACGAGAGCTTTCTCTTTATGCGGTTAACCAATTTTTAAATGCGGCTGATTTAGCGCTGGCCGGCAACACGAGCCAAGCCATTCGGATTTACGAGGGAATAATAAGACAAACGCCCAACTTTGCTGAAGCCCATTTGGAGCTTGCAAACTGTTTGGCACTCCAAAAAAACTATCAAGCTGCTTTAAAAGAATATCAAATTGCCGAAAGACTCAATCCAAACTCTATTTCAACTTATAACAACCGTGCTGCTATTTGGATTGAAGCCGAAGGTAACTATAAAAATGCTAGAGCTGATCTTGTAAAAGCTCGTTCCCTGGCTCAAACTCAAAGTTCTCAAAATCAAAATTCGCAGGATTTAGTTAAGTTTTTAGATCAAGCCTTGGCAGAAGTTGATTTGATGGAAAAAGCGGCGAGGAAGTAATCCCCCCTCGAACATAGCCAATCTGCTAGATCATTGATGGATTCTCGGCCCCCTTTATTAAAGGGGGCGCAACACTTCTGTTCTTTAGCTTTGAATGGTGGGTGTGGGGGATTACACCCCACACTGTGAATTTCAAGCAAAAGTTGGGAAAAAAATATATGGAAAACCCTCAAAATCAAAAAGGGAAGTTCCAAGAAAGTTTAACCACAAGGTTCTATGAACGGTTCAAGTTTGGAATCAATAAACAGAGTCCTTCAGCGGATCACCTCAATTGATCAGAGAATTGACCAAATTGAAGGTAAAGAAATTAAAAGTTCTAGCCCCAAAAAAAAAGAGAGCTCAGATAACCAAGTCTCTTTTGCTTCTGTGCTTGGACAAATTAGAGAGAAGCTCCCAACCAGAGCCAATAAATGGATTGTTGAAGATGCAATTGAACAAGCTGCAAAACAAACAAATCTAGATGCAGATTTGATTAGAGCAGTTGTGGAGGTTGAATCCGGAGGCAATTCGAGTGCGGTTTCTGGTGCAGGGGCTAAGGGTTTAATGCAGCTTATTGACTCAACCGCTCAAGACCTTGGTGTTCAAGACTCTTTTGATCCACACCAAAACGCACTGGGAGGTGCAAGTTATTTAAAAAAACAGCTCAACCGGTTTGGCGGAAACTTGAGACTGGCTTTGGCAGCTTACAATGCTGGTCCCGAGGCAGTAGCTAAATACCAAGGAATACCACCTTATAATGAAACTATTAACTATGTGCAAAGCGTAGAGGCTCATTACCGAAAGAGAAAAATAAGTTAACTCCAAAAATTACTTAAAAAATGTCAAAAAACTCTGCAAGAAACTTAAAGTTAAGTTGGATTTAAAATTTGTCATTTAATACAAATTTTGTTTAAATCAGTTTATTATTTTGAGTATTCTAAGAGTTAATGGAATTCTTTAAAGTGACACAGTAAATCATTGAGTTAAGATTTTGATGTAAGTAACTGAGAATTTAGAGAATTAAAAAAGTTTTCTTAGAAGTTAGTTCTGAGTATTTAACTGAAAATTTCATTCAAATAATTTCAAGATAGTAACCAGAGCAACTGTTTCGCACTTGATTGATGAATCCAAGCCAACTGGGTCAAGTATTTTAGTCTTCTTGATAAATTTTTGGTTTCGATTTACACAAGTTCCTTATACACATTACGTTTAGATTAGAGATTAGAAACAGCTTAAAATGGCAAAAAGTTTAGTTATAGCAGAAGATGTAAACCTAGCAGCCTTGATGGATAGAGGCAAAGCAGTAGAGTTCTTCTTCAAAAGCAATGATTTCTCACTAGGTGATATTTATTCCGCAAGGGTTGAGAATATTTTGCCTAGCATTGATGCAGTTTTTGTAAGCCTTGGTTCCGAGAAAATGGGCTTCCTCCATGCAAGCGATATTCCGGGAATCGGTCCACTCTCCGATAGAGTATGGCCAAGGCAAAAATTATTGGTGCAAGTAGTTAAAGAACCAACCGGAAATAAAGGCCCAAGGGTAAGCACAAATGTAACGCTCATCGGTCGCTTTTATGTTCTAACAACAGAACACGACAATATCGTTATGAGCCGGAGGATAACTTCGGCCAACGAAAGAGCCAGATTAAAATCCATTGCAACTTTACTTAAACCGCCGGTTGGCTTTGGTTTAATTATTAGAACCGAAGCAATGGGTGCCACAGACCAAGAACTTGAAGAAGATTTCAGAGAGCTTTTTTTAGAACGCTGGAAATACATAATTGACCAATTTGAGATTCAACGCAGACCCGGTCTTTTGTTCAGTGATTCCAAGGATCTACTGTACCGCACTCTAAGAGATGTATTCCATGATGGAGTTGATAGAGTAGCAGTCGATAATGAAACTGCTGCAAAACGTGCAAAGCATTATTTAGAACTTTGGTCTCACAACCCGCCCCAAGTAGATTTAAGGCCCAGCCGGGAGCTTCTAAAAGAATATAATGTCATAGACGAGCTTAAAATGGCTCTTTCAGACCGTATAGATTTGCCTAGTGGCGGTTACGTTCATATTCAACCGACAGAGGCTTTAACTGTAATTGACGTAAACTCAGGAAAGTTCACCAGTTCTCGGAATCCAGGCGAGACCATTTTAAAAACTAATATAGAAGCTGCAACCGAAGCCGCAAGACAATTAAGGCTCAGGAATATTGGAGGAGTGATTGTAATTGACTTCATTGATATGGAGAGTAAGTTCGACCGCCTTAAAGTTTTGGAACACTTTGAAAAGCTTTTGGATACAGACCCCGCCCACCCACAAATTGGTAGATTATCCGATCTGGGATTGGTTGAATTAACCCGACATAGACAAGAAAAAAGCTTAATTGAAGCTTTAGGTCACAATTGTGAAAAGTGCCATGGGGTCGGTTGGGTTTTCCCAATTTTCGATTATTTAGAAGGCACTTCCACCGAAAAACCAGAAAACCTGCATAGCGGAGAGTTAGAAACACTTAGAAATTCTGATAACTCTGATGGACAGGACTCTAACACTGAAGAACAAAGAGAATACAGAGGCGACCGTGTCGAACGTAATGACAATAGAGATGAGAGAGGATTAGATCGAGAAAACAGCGTACCAGAAAGGACAATTGAAAGAATAATCGATAATGGAATTGATAGAGGAACTGAAAGAGGATCCGAGAGATCAATAGAACGCGGCAGCGACAGAGGTGGAGATAGAAATTCAAGGTATCCTCGTAGAAATAACGAAAGACCACATCATCAGAATCGCAACCAAAGAAGTGGGGGAGGACAAAGATACAGAGACGATAACCGCGGCGGAAGATACGATAGAAACAATCAAGGTCACCATAGCTCTGGAAGCAGAAATTCACTAGAAGATCAACTCTTACAACCCGAAGAGCAATTCCGCAGGAACAATGCTGAAAACGAAAACAGGGATAATGAGAACGAAGAGAGAATTCTTGAAATCCCCCAGCAAAATAAATTTGAGGAAAATTCAAATACTGAAGTTGTCCCACCCATTGAGACTAATACAAATCAAGTAGAGCCTAACTACCCAAGAGTGCTACCCCTCAAGAACAATCATCAAGTTGAAACTGTAGTAACTCAATCTGAGCCTGAGCCTCCACCTCAACCGGAACCTGAATTACCTACATTTTCTTTAGGAGATAATTCAACCAAAGAAGTTTTACCGGGAATATTTAGTTTTGAAGACAACTCGAATGACAACAATTAAGACAATAATTAAGATAGTCACTAAACTCTAAAGTAATCTTTAAAGGAAGCTAAACGTGTTTCAGACAGTCCTGGTAACAATTCTTGGAATCTTTCTTTTCTTTTGCTTAGTCCTTTTTGGATTGCTTTTGCTTAGGGTAATTTTTTTATTGAGCAAATTAACACCGCTCATCAATTCATTAGATACAACGGTTCACCCCTTGGTAAGAGGAGAAGTAAGCTCTTTTTTGGATAACCTGCAAGACGCCATTGAAGACGGAGAAGAAACCGAAGAGTATTCCGAAATCGAAGTCAATCCGGGGAAATTTAGAGTTTTACACGGCAGGCTCAAAGGGATTTGCCGCCGTTTAGATAATTTCAGTAAAGGTTACCTTTTATCGTCGCTTGTTCATAGCGGTTTGGCAAATAATCCCTTTATCCTTGAAGAATTGGATCTCTCTGGCGCTCTTTGTACGGAGGAGCAATTTGTCGGGGCGGATTTAAGCCGCATGGTGGCCAGAGGTATTAATTTTAAAGCGGCCATACTTTCGGAAGCCCGTATGGAAAACGTGAAGATGAGCTTTGCTGTTTTAACCAGCGCTCGTCTCGATGATGCCAAGATGTCGGGTGCTTATTTAAATGAAGCTGAAATGCAGGCATGTTATTTAAAAGGTGCTGACTTGACACGCTCTTATTTGATTGGAAGCGACTTAAGAAACAGCTATATGGGAGAAGCTAACCTAGATGCAGCAATTTTAAGACAAGCCAACCTGGAAGGTGCCAATCTTAGTTTTTGCCACATGTTTGCAACCAACCTAAGTGAGGCAAACCTCTCTAAGACAGTAATCCGCGAGAGCAATATGCAAGGCGCCACTTTGAGCGAAACCAATTTGGAATCTTGCTATTTAGTCGATTCAGACCTTGAATCCGCCGATTTATGGAAAGCAAATTTATCTAAGGCAATTTTGTTGGGAAGCAATTTCCAGAAAGCTTATTTAAACGAAACTAAATTCTTTGGGATTTACCAAGACATAGTTGAAAGCAAGGATTTAGATTTAGATAAATTACAAGAAAAAGGCACCATGGGCCTCTATTCATCGGGACCAATAGACAAATATGGAGTAACCAAAAAAACCAACTTTGCCGAATGTCAATGGTGGAAAGCGGAGTTTGACAAAGCTTCGGCAGGAACTTTATGGAAATATTTAAACGCCAACTTTGCACCACCCAATGGAATGGACTTAAGCGAAACCGAATGGCAAGAATTCCGTGATGCTGAGAAGAAGATTAATCAGATTTTGTCTTCGAAGAAGTAAATGAATTTTGGAAAGCTAAAATAAACTAACGCTTTAAAATCTTAAGACATTATGAATTTTTCCCAGTATGCAGGTTTCTCGCCTAGAATTTTATTTCTGCTTTAAATTCTAAATAGCTTTTAACAATGTCTCTGACTTCTATAAAGCCAATTACCGTAAGCGTTCCTCAAACTGCTTTAAAACAAATAGTTCCTAAACCTTGTAAACCTCTTTATGAAGATCCTTATGCAGAATTTGTTGGAAGAATTAAACCCTGGGATTTTTTTCTTAATCCCGGCGGTACTTTAGCAACTTTAGAGACTGATACAACGATTATTCACAAAGGTGATTACGGACGTATTGGAATCACTTTTCCGGGCGGGCCATATTTTAAAACTTCAATCCAACAAATGGTCACCGACTTGTCTGAAGATAGACTTTCATCTCCGGTTTTTAATTATCTTCCTCCAGACAGAGCAAGAGAAATAGTAAGAATTTCAAGACAAAATATAGAGCTATTTAAACAAACACATTTTCTAGAGCAAGAAATAGATGAAAATTTGAGAAGTTTTCCCAAACAACCTTGTTATTACTGGGGCATGAATATTGGAGGATCGTGTTTTGGTACGGTAGAACAATATCTTACTGAAGGCCGCCAAACAATGCCAAGCGTACATCCGCACATGGGTGCTTACGATAATAATCCTGAACACCATGTAGAAGTTAAGGAAGATCTTATTAGCAAAGGAAGCTGGCCAACCTTTAGTACTTACAATTATGGTGAACAAATTGGAAAAATTATTTTCTCAAGAATGCAGCGAATGCTTCTTGACGAAGGTGCTTCACTAGCTGAAATAGACAGAAAAATTGTGAGCGCAGCAATAAGCCCTAGAGGACTTACTTTAAGATTTGAAAGAGGAACAACAATAAACGGCTTAATGGAAGATGAACAAACTATTACTGATTTCCTTATGAAGACCTCTGGCTTGTTGAATCAGCTTGTAGAAGATGTTCATCAATCATTCTATCCAGAATATCGTATGAAAGAAATTGAGAATATTGTAAAAATTATTAATGGACAAAACCCAATGACAAAAGCTCAATGGAAGAATTTAAATAAAAAACTGACAGGAAATTCTGTCGATCAAGTTAAGTCACAACTTGAAGCAAGACATTTGGGCTCACTCTTTGAATTTTTAGAAGCTCCTTACGAGAGGCGACTTGAATTTGAAAAATCTTATGATGAGACTATTGCTTCTAAAGCTAATAAAGGGAATCCTGTATTGCTTAAGACAGGAACAGGTGTCATCATGTTTGAGGAATTTTTTGATGAAAGCGAGGGACATTACGTAACCGAGATGAGGCTTACAATAGGTTTAACCACTGGCCATCGACCTTTTATAGAACTTTGTTTAAATACGGATATGGAAAGAGAGCCTTCCAGCGAAGATTATTGTGGTGATTTAGAATGTGTGAGGGGAGAAGTTGAAAGAAATAGAAATCAATTGGCCTATAGTCAACTTGCCTTAGGCCTTCAAAATGAACAAATTCCAGAAGAATTTATTACTCCCGCCGGTTGGTACACTCTGAAGAACCACAAACCATTTCCTGTTTATAAAAGTCAACTTACACAGCTAGCTTTACAGTTTCTGCAGACAATTAGCAATTAATTTTGTAACATCTAATAATCAATACCTTGTTTTAAACCTCTTT
>JANRMG010000014.1:0-4920 GCA_033761855.1 Candidatus Caenarcanales bacterium | reverse complement strand
TCCCCCGCCTCCTTGACAGGAGGAGCCAAAAAGTATTTCCTAAAGTTCCCCCTGTCAAGGGGGTTAGGGGGTGACTAACGAAGAAGAGATAATCAAGGTTTTGGCTAAGTTTAAATTTGATTTAGTTTGGGACGAAATCGTTGGAATCTTTGAACAAGTTCCCGCTTCGGTGAGAGAGCAATTAGAAAAACATTACGAAGACGCGCTTAAAATGGCAAGTTCAAAGTTAAAAATGGAAGTCGAAGACTTAAGAGATAAAGTTGAAGATTTGGCTTACCAATCGATTAATGGTATAAGTTACTCTCAGAGTGAGGTAAAAGCCAGACTGCGCGAATATGGAATTGAAGACAAATCCAACTAATAGTCAAAACAAAAATCAAGGCGAAACACAAGCTTTACCACAAAAGATTTCGGAGATAAATTCTTTAATCGATGAGTTTATCCTCTCAAAGCCACTAAAAGCCAACTCAATCCGTGCTTACAAAAGTGATTTAAACTTTTTTGTACAATATGTAGTTTCTGAAAGGCTTCACCTGGAAAGCGTAACGCGGGAAAAACTATTAAGGTGGCTCAAAAACTATCCGGCCCGCGTCTCAAACCGGCGAGGAATAAACATCCGAAGATTTTTATTATGGTACGCTGAAAGCAAGAACTTTAAGATTGATCCTAATTTAAATTTACCTTGGCAATTCACCGATCCTCAGCCGCAAAAACCAGACAAGCCCGCCGAACTATCTGAGAACGAGATTCTGCAATTATTGAATAGCCGAAAACTTGACACAGTAAAACGATGCATATTGTCTTTGTTGCTAGAAACCGGGGCGGCTTTAGAGGAGCTTTCGGCTTTGAAATGGAAAAATGTAAGACTTGGAAAACTTAGTTATGTAACTTTAGGAGAATATGGAAAGGAAAGAATTGTCGCTCTTGAAGAGCATTCTGCTTCTTTACTCAAAGAACTGCAAGCGGAACTTAAAGACTTACAAGAAAAACCAGAGCAAGTCTTTGTCCAGAAGCGCTCTGCCGAGGTAATTTCAGCGGCTTACATGGCTATCATCATTAGAAGAGCAACTAACAGAATCTTGGGTCGCGAGATTTCCCCTACCGAGCTTCAGGAGCTTTCCAAGAAAAAGATTTTTGAGAATAACAATGCCAAAGTTGCCTTAGAGATTCTTGGAAAGAAGAAAATGAGTACCTTTATTAGACCTGAAACAAAAGAGGTTGATATTGAAAACCTTAGGCGGGTTCACGAGAGGGCTTTTGCTTAAAGAACTAAGCCATTGGATACTTTGCTTCTATTTCTTTGGGCCAAGGAAGTCCACCAAAACCCATAATCCTTCCTATACCCGCTTCAGCATTCAAAGCATTGAGAGAATTTCTTAAAGATTGCTTGCATCTTTCAAGTAGCTGCTTCTTTTGGGATAATTCTTGCCTTTCCTCAGGATTTAAAGTAGTCCGTCCGTTCAAAGTATGCACATCAATCATGGCTGTTTCATAAGAATTCGTTGCTTCAATTAAATTTTCAAAAACTTTACTACTAATTCGATTAAGTTTAGCTGTATCCAACCTTTGAATCAGTGAAAATATATAAAGTGAAGAAGGTTTATACAATTATTCTTCTAAAAGCTGCCTATTGAGTTCAGTTATAGCTTTTCCTAAAGCTTCATTAGTAAAATTATTCAAATCAATTCGTAATGAATGTTCCCTGGATATTTCAATTAATGGCTCATTCCAGGAAGAATTTTGGTAGGAACTTTTGAGAACTTTTGCTCTTTTGGTCTGTAAAAGAGGATTTTGAGAACTTTTGCTACGACGTAATGAATTTAAAGATTTAATTTTCATAAAAAATAAAATAGGTTAATACGTAATTTTAACTTAAATATTAAATTTGTGAATTAGTCATTGGAATTATTTAGTTTTTAGAAATTTAAAAGATAGCATTTGCCTAAAACCAAGAATTGGCAAGATAATAGAGTGTTAATTAGATCCTGAAACAAGTTCAGGATGACGTTAGGATTTTCTTAGCCTCCTCCTGTCAAACTTGCCACCAGGCAGGATACTCTGAAGCAACTGCGAGAGCGGTTGAGCAAGAGTTTCATTTTCAAGGAGGCCGGAGAGGTACCATGCAAGAAACCAGAAAAAAGCCTTCGGTGGACAAAAATAAGATTGTAGATCTTTGGTATCACCGTCGAAACCAAATAAAAAGAAAACGCCTTCGGAACAACCTTAGGAGGCTGGCTTTGGTTTTATTTAGTTTAGCTTTAAATGGTGTTTTGCTTTTCTTAATCTATCATCTTGCTTCGGCTGATCCAGCAAATGCAATAGTTATGCAAGGCCTTAAGAGAGACAACCCAGAAAAAGTGATTCAGAGCATGTTTTTGAATACAGAGCAAAAAGCCTGGATGCTAAAGGCAGATCGAAAGTTAATTGAAGAAAGAATAAAAAAATACAATCCTCTAATCACCGCTGTAGAGAGTAAAGTTATACTATTTCCAAGTTTCCTTTCTTTAGAAGGTCTCTTTTTCATTAACGTTAAAGAAGAATTGCCTTGGGCTCGTTTTTCTAATGGTTGGCTGCTAACCTCGGCCGGACGGATTCTAAAGGAAACAGAGTTTGCTAACTTTGATGAGCTAGTTTATGCCTCGCGGACACTAATTATTTCTAATGAGAATGAATACGAACTTTGGGCAAGTCAAGGCAAAAATCTACAAAAACTTATTTTTTCTGTAAATTCCCAATTGCCAGAAATGCCGCTCAAAGCAATTGAGTTAAAAAAGAATCAACCCGTCACTTTGTTCTTTGCATCAATGAAAGTTTCTCTCGGATATTGGGATGAAGGCATTTTAAAACGGGCAGCCAAAATTTCGAGCACAAGTTCTGTCATACAAAAGTACCAAAAAGAAGCCACAGCCCTTGACCTAAGTGATGGTTCTAGAGCTATTCTAAAGCTAGAGAAAATTAAGGGAGATTAATTCAGTTGGGTTGTTTGCAAAAAAATTATTTTTGTATTTTGTTGATTTCCCTCTCTGTTCTTGCTGTGCCCTTGTTTGGCACACGGCCTGCAGCTTCTGAAACAACAAAGGATTCTCAAAAAGCCAAAACCACTCCCAAAGTTAACCCCAAAGCTTTTCAGCTCTGTGAGCTGGCTGTAAAGATTGCTGCCAAAGGAGATTATGACACAGCTATTGTTTACTTAAAGCGTGCACTCGTTATAGAGCCTAAATTCGCAGATGCGCTTTTTAATATTGGTTCTATTCACAGAGTGAAAGGCCAATTTGAAGATTCCTATGCTTCCTTTCAGCAGCTCTTGGTGATTAATCCCTTCGACCACGAAGCGAGATTAGAAAAAATACTTACTCTAATCGGTATGAAAAGCTATGACCGAGCCGCAGAAGAACTAAAAAAAGTACCTGCCAACCAGCCTCGTTATGGGGCTGTAAAAAGCAGTTTAGATAAGCTTAAGACTCAACTAGCGAAGCAAACCAAACAAAACAACAAACCAAATACAAGCATAACCGCCACAGAATCCCGCAAGCAAATAGAAGAATTAAGTCCAAACTCTTCTTCAAAGCAACCAATCTATAATTCGCAGGGTTTTTACAAAGGTTCTATAAATAATAAATCCATTCAGCAGCTTCCACAGACTTTCTCTAGCCCTACAGGCATTGTGACCGATGACAGCGACAATATTTACGTTGCCAATTTCCTCACCAATTCAATAGAACAAATTTCCGCTGACCTCCGCAAGAAATCAATCTTTGCCTCAGGAGACCTTTTAGTCGGGCCCTCTGGTTTGATTTATGACAAATCCACAAAAGAGTTTTTGGTTTCCAACTACAAATCTGGGACTATTGTTTCTATCGACAGAAGCGGCAAGATGAAAGTTTTAATCGAAGATTTAGAAAAACCTTATTCTATGTTTATGGACGAAAGCGGTAAACTTTATGTCAGCGAGCAAGGCAAAAAGGCCGTCTCGGTAATAGATATTCATTGATAAGAGGAATGAGCTTTGGATCAGGTTTTACCTTTAACTGAGCTGATCGAGCAATTGCGGAAATTGCCGGGCATTGGCGCAAAATCGGCTTCGAGAATGGCTTTTCAGATTCTTGGATGGGAGAAAGCCGAGATTCAAAAATTTGCCGATTGCTTAATTAAAGCCAGCAACGATATTCATTATTGCCCAGACTGTTTTAACTTTAGCACCGGAGGCGGTTTGTGCCGGATTTGCGCAAGCGACAAGCGTCAAAAAAATTCAATTTGTGTTGTAGCGACCGCACGGGAACTCTCGGCCATAGAGAGAACCAGGGAATACAAAGGTTTGTACCATGTTTTGCATGGACTTATTTCTCCCATGGATGGCATTGGACCCGATAATTTGAAGATTAAAGAATTAGTAACAAGGGTTGGCAAGAATCCAGAGATTGAAGAAATTATTTTAGCTTTAAGCCCATCTACAGAGGGAGAAGCAACCACCTTATACCTAACACGCCTCCTGAAGCCGTCGGTGGGGACTGTATCTCGTTTGGCTTTTGGTTTGTCTGTTGGTTCGGATATTGAACAGACGGATGAGCTAACCCTTGCCCGGGCTTTGGAAGGGCGGAGGGAGTGCTAGTGGATTTTATTAATTTATGTTTCTAAACTTAGCACTTACGAGAAAAGACTTTATAGACAGCCAATGGCAA
The DNA here is from genome assembly GCA_033761855.1 of Candidatus Caenarcanales bacterium. Classification (GTDB taxonomy): domain Bacteria; phylum Cyanobacteriota; class Vampirovibrionia; order Caenarcaniphilales; family Caenarcanaceae; genus JANRMG01. Next base: position 241 of record JANRMG010000014.1, on the reverse strand, counting down.
TCATTTATCGATAAAGATAGTGAACCTGAATGTCATAACTATTCAAAGATATTTAAAAGTAAAGCAGATGAAACCTCAGAAGAAAACTTTAAAGAGATATTTACTTTACTAACTAATGGTGCGTGTTTGACATATTGCAAAAAAGGAAGGTCTCTCCCAAAACTAAGATTGCTTAGATCGAGGATTAGGAGAGATGAAGGAAGATCATATAATCTTAGAGATATATTTTGCAATCGATGAA
>JANRMG010000013.1:0-7108 GCA_033761855.1 Candidatus Caenarcanales bacterium | reverse complement strand
TTTTTAGGTCTCTTATGTGGAGTTTCTGCAAACAAAGCTGTACTTGGCTTGAAAAAATTTAAAAGCTTTGTGTGTTTTTATTAACTCGTTTTCAAGCTTAAATAAGCAATTTCTTACTAAATCAAAAATAAAAAATCTGATTTCTAATTGTTAATATTCGTAAAATTTTTAAAAGGGTGGTAAATACTCCATGCTAAGTTTTCTTTTTCATTTACTTTCAATCAATAAATGTTAGCTATATCAAAAACAGGTCTTTCACCTTCAGATAGAAAATTTTTTCATAAAGCCAGTTCAAGGAATAAATCGGTAACTCCACAGAGGCCCAAATATTTTGATCCTTTAACGGAAGAAAGAATAAAATTAAATCCTGGTCAATATCATGTACAGAAAGCCCTTCGGGAAATAGACGGATTAAATCAATTGCCTTCGAATCAGCAACTGAGCCAGTGGAGAGATATTGGCTCAAGAGTACCTGCTAAACGTTTAAATTTGAAATCATACAGGGAATACTATCCAATACTTTTTGAAGAACCAGAAGCCAAACAGTTTGGACCATCGCTACTTGAACGTTTTTTCTTGGTGGGCAAAGAAATGCAACAAGAAGCAGAGAAAAGATTTTCCGCCAATATGGTAATCGTTTATCAAGACTGGAAGGTTATTTAGCTTTATTTACTGGACATAACAAAGATTTCGTAAAAATTGCTGGAATGAATCTTGTTCATTTGTGTAAAAATCCTGACTTATTGGTTAATTTTTATGAATTCGCAGCTCGAGGTTCAACTTTTAATGGGAAAAAAATTATTGAAGAAATAAAAAATCCTCAAGCAGATCTTGAGTTTATTAAAAAAGCTTTTGAAGATTATATATTCCTTAATTCACCAGAACATCTAGCTCGTGTAAATGCCTCTTTGAATCGAGCAAAGCAAGAGTCTGTAATTTCTCATATCCAAAAAGCTTTAGCTCCTAGACATGATGACTTGAGAATATTAGAACAAAGAGTGAAACACTATAAAGAAAAATATCCACAAGGAACTTTTGGCACATTTTATGATGAAAATGGAAATTACTTTATTACTTTCGAGCAAAGTCAATCGTCACCAACTGAGTACCTCTTCTCTTATTGCATTAGAAATAATCCTGGATTAGACGGTTTAGATTTAATAAATTGGGTTTACGATAATTACGTTAAATAATCTTCCTTCAACCCAAAGAAAGGCACTGGAAGTTATCTTCTAAGAGCTTTATTCTTTGAAGGTTTACTTTGTAAATAACGCTGAGAGCGGCTTTCTCAGATGGGTTTGAAGAAGAACCTTTTACTTTGCGCTGTAATTCCCTGAGAAGAGTTGAGCCTTACTCGAGCTATTTGCTAATATTATGCAAATACAAAATCAACCATAGTTTTAGTTAATAAAAATTATGAAACATATTCTTTGTTGCCTTTTAATTCTTTTATTCCATCTGTCCCAGGTTTCTACCGCAGAAACTACTGGCAAAGAGCAGAAAACCTCAGAAAAGATTTCTGAAAATAATAATTTGCCCAATGAGCAATCCGAAGAAGAGCCAGAGAATGAGGATGATACTAAGACAAATAACAAAAAAATAGATCGAAAAGTTGAAACGGAAAAGTTAGGACTTAAAACACCAGACAAGTTAATAGCTGAAGATAAATTTATTGCAATCTACCAAGGATTTTATGGCATTAATTGGCTGAGTCCCGATTATTCTTACAGAAAACTTCTGCTTGTTAACAAAACTGATTCAGTCATCAATATTAAGGGAGAATTTTTTAATAAAGCTAACAATGAAGAAGCAAAGGCAAAAGCCAATCAGATTGCCGAACAAAAGAAACAAGTTGCAGATAATGTACAAAATGCAGGTTCTGCGGTTGGAGGACTTTTGGGTGTTGCCGCTATTGCTGGTGGTTATGCTAAACATAAACAAATTGATACCAGCAGACAAAACTTATTAAATAAACTATCTAATATGGCTCCCGACAAGCCCATAGATATTCAATTACAAGCTAATGAAGAAAAAATTATAGAATTGTTAATACCTGGTGGAAAGGATATTGAAACTAAATTTGCTTTAACTTATCCTGGAAAAATTCAAAATAATCAGGTTTTGGATGATAACCAGAAATTCTTTTATCAAGGAGTGGAAGAAGCTTATGCAAAAAGGTTTTTGTTAGAACCTAATTTATATAACTTTGCCTATATTGATGAGCAGCAGACAGACAAAGAAGTTGGTTTGTATTTTATTAACGGAGAAAAAGCCCAAGAGACAACAAAGAGCTCCCAGGTTACTTTAACTGTAAAGGATAAACAAGCTGATGATTCATGCCTCAGAGCAAATAGCTTAGCGAGTTTTTCTCTTGAAGACTTTAAAACCGAAGCTAACAGTACAAAAGGAAATAAACCAGTAAAGAATCCAAAAACTTCTTATCGTTTTCCAGGGCTGACCTCAGAAACCACCTTTCCATCTGAAGGTTTGAGAATTTTTGTATACCAGAACTTTAAAGGACAGCCAATTGAAGAGGAAATTGAGTTTATCAAGTTAACTGTTAATAAAAAAGAGAATTTTAGAACTATTGTAAATAATCAGATTCCCTTTAGTCTTAGAGAGATTAGGCCAGGCATTTCAGAATTCCGTCTGACCCGTAAAGTTATACAGCCTGGAGAATATTTAATTACCCTAAAAACTGGTGACAAGGATAAATCTTATATTTTCTCCATCGTTAAACCTCAAAAATAAAATTTTGGGTCTAGATCCTTATTTATTTGATAAGTTGTTGAAATAATTCAGTGCTTCTTGCTCCTCAATATTGAGGAAAAGAGTTTTTTCTTCACTGTCATTCAAGGAGTATTTAAAGGCAAGCTCTGGGTTTGTTTTATTTTGTTTTCTGTCAGCAAGATAAACAATATCGAGAGTCTCTTTTGGAGGTATAGTAAGCATAATTGGACTTTGTTCAGAGATATTTTGTTTTATGAAGTTAAACATTTTTTGCTTCGCTCTGGGAATCTGTGCAATCTGAACCCTTGCATTGGTTTCAAGTCCGCTTGGTTGTGAACCCCAGACAGGGACAGGGTCAATCATTTTTTTGTTTTGAAATACAGATTCCTTCGCCACTTCGTTTATGAGACCTATTGCATCGGTTGGTAAAACTCTGTTCAATATTTCTCCCCTGAGCTTTAGAGTACTTTCAGATTTATTTTCCAGTCTTAATTTATAGACTTTTAGGACAACTCCTTTTTTGTTTTTAACAAAAAAACCTCCTCCACTTTGGTTTTCTTCAAGTCCCGCATTCATAGAAACGTCGGCTAAGGGAGGCATTTGAATCAAGCTGACTGAGAGTGCTTCGTTGTTATAAACAACATCATATTTGGTTGACTTTGTTGCCGCAGAGATAGAGCAATTGAGCTGAAGCAAAATTAGTGGAAGCAAAATTGTTAGTTTGTAAAATTGCCAAAAGTTCTTTTTAATTGTATTTTTCATATAAAGCTTAGGTTAAAGGTAAATAAGCATTATAAATCAATTATTTAGCTTTTGATGGTTAATAAATCTCAACCCAAAGAAAGGCTTTGGAAGTTATCTTCTAAGAGCTTTATTCTTTGGAGGTTTACTTTGTAAATATCGCTGAGAGCGGCTTTTTCGGCCGGACCCAAGACGGTGGATTTTGCCTGAATCTCTTTCCGGGCCGAAAGAAGCTCTTGACGAGTGAGGGCTTCGCTTAGCTTTGTAACTAAAACATCGTAATGCTCGCTTTTAACGGTCTGCATTCTGTTTTCGTTTTTATTTCTGTTTTGAGTTGGAAAGGGCAGCAAAACCGCCTCCGGCTCAACGACTTCTTCTAAAGGAGCTTCCAGAATATCTGCTAAAGGTTTAGTTGTATCGGCAAGAATATTAAAATTGTTTGGCTTTATCGATGAGTTGATTAGTTCACGGGTTACGAGATTCTCTTCAAAAAACTTCTTTGTCTGTTGATCTTCCGGCGCTTGGATTAGTGTTTGATTTTGAAAATTTAGCGGGTTATTCTCTGCATCCTTTGCACCAATGTTGTTATTAAAAAACTCTGTGTTTTGATTGTTGTTACTTTGTGAAGAGAAAGGGCTTGCGGCGGAGTTGGACGAAAAACTGGCTGAAAAACTGGGCGGAAAATTTGCGGAGATGTTGGTAAGTAAATTTATTTTTTCACCAACTTTCCAGCTTGGAATCGCTGATTTCTCAATTAACAAGCTGTACTTATCCTGCATGCGCAAAGAAGCCTGAGACCAATTAAAAAGTGTATCCTCGGAGCAAAAATCGTCTTTGGATGATTGGAAGCCAACATCGAAAGAGTAGCCAAGATTGTTGAGCAAAATTAAATTCATGCGGTCGCTCATGAATTTGAGTTGTAAAAGCAATTCACTTGGGTTTGGGCCCATAAAGCGCCGTGAGGCGCTATACAAATATTGCAGACTCTGCCAATCGTTTAAAACAAAAGTTGTCCCCGAAAATAACTTTCCTTCCTGGCATTTGATTTGGGCAAACTCGTTTACCTCTTGCACTGACTGAATCACTTCGTGCCAACTGCTGGGTTGAAAAATAAAAGACTCAACCTGCGAGGAAAGTGAATGCACGAGGGAAGGCGAAGAATCACGATTTATATCTAAGCAAAATAAACTGTCAAACTCTGTGAGGCGGTTTGGGGTGAGCGAGACAAGTAAAGCACTCTCACCTAAATCCGAAGAAAAGGTAAGCCTTATCCTCTTGCAGTTGGTGGAGTTGAGCCATTTATAGCTTTGTTGAAATAGCTTCACTAAAAGTTTTCTCTAAAATTTGACAGACAACTTAAGGACAATATGCAAAAGAAATGACTCTTTTGTTATTTATATAATCTCAATTTTATATAATCTTTGGACAGCTTTCATCCTATTATAGTTCCGCTTATTAATGAAGTTTTGTTTTAAAATTATTGAAACAAATTTATGAAATACAGCACTGCAAACTGGCATATACATGCTGATTCAAGTTTAGAGTTTGGTAAGACCAAAGTTGCTCTTCTTGATAAATCTTTGGTTCTACTTGTTGGAACCGGTAAAGCAAAAAAACTAAACACCTTTAGATTGCGTAAATTGGCCCATAAAGCCATTGATTTTTTAAAGCAACATGTTCCTGAAAAATCTGGCAAAGTAGTCTCTCACAACTTTAAGGACTTTACAAATCTGTCTGAAGAAGAATTAAACCTTCTACTTCAAGAGCCAAATTATGAGTTTGATAAATACAAAAAAATCAAGCATCCGAAGGCGGATTTGAGTGGATTAACTAAATCCAAAAAATCATCAGAGGAGTTCACAATCCTCAATTCAATTAACCTAATCAAAGATTTGGTGAATGAACCGCCAAATATTGCAACTCCAAAATTTCTGGCAGATACTTGTCTCGCGCTTGGTAAGAAGCTAAAGAACATAAAAGTAAAAACTAAAAACAGAGCAGAATGTCAAAAGCTCGGATTAACGGCTTTTCTTGCGGTTGCTCAGGGTTCTGATTTAGAGCCTTATATGATTGAGATGGAATATATGGCTGTCAAAAAGAACCAGCCGACCATCGGCCTCATCGGTAAAGGCTTAACTTACGATACTGGCGGTTTAAGTCTTAAGCCTAACAAATACATGTATGGCATGAAAAGCGACATGGCCGGAGCCGCGACGGTGATCGGTGTTATGAAAGCCATAGCCGAGATGAAGCTGCCGGTGAACGTTAAAGCTTTAATTCTTGCCTGCGAAAATGGCTTTGGGGACAACTCCTATCGTCCGGGCGATGTAGTGAAAGCCTACAACGGCAAAACCATAGAGATAGTTGATACAGATGCCGAAGGGCGTATTACTCTGGCCGATGCATTGGCTTATCTCAGTGAAGACAAAAGTGTTGAAACAATCATTGATTTTGCAACTTTAACTGGTTCTTGCGCTGTAACTTTTGGGGATGCAGCATCTGGTGCTTTTACTAACGATAAAAACCTGTTAGCAAAATACCAGCAAGCTGGCGACAAAACCGGTGAGCCTATTTGGGAGCTGCCAATGGATGAAGAGATGAAAGAAGATCTCAAAAGTTCAATCGCCGATATGTCTCAGTGTGCCGGTCGCCCCGATGCTTCTTTAGCGGCACTTTTGCTTAAGGAGTTCATTCAGGGTGAACAAAAGTGGTTGCACTTAGATATTGCCGGAACAGGTTACCTAGACGAAGCCACGGATTATTTCCCCTGTGGGGCTACCGGAAGAGGGGTTTGGAGTACTATTGAATTTTTAAAGAACACCTGCAAATAAATGGAAGATTTTCAGAATGCTAGGATTTGAAGTAAAGATAATTTACAAATATGAACTGGTTTAACAATTTTTTCAGCAAAGTTTTTCAAGGCCCTTCGGAAGATTCTAACCAAGACTCCCAGGCAACAGTAGCTGTTTCGTCAAAACCCCAAAACACCGCTCCGGTTGATGACGAGTACCTTTTGGAGCTTGAAGAGAGCTTATTGACAATGGATTGTGGAATTGACTTTGCCGAATTCATAACCAAAAGAATCCGCGAAAAGGGATCTCTCAAAATTTATGAAGCCGAAAATTTCGTTCGGGAGCTTTGTTTTGAGGTTTTGACGAATGCAAATCCATCTCATTCAACCAATGAAGCTCTTCATGCTTCTCTCTCTCAAAGTTCCGCAGAGCAACCATTGCTCCCTCACGGATTAGAAATAATTTTGATTGTGGGAGTCAATGGCGTTGGCAAAACCACTTCGATTGGCAAGCTCTCTAAGCGTTTTGCCAGCCAAGGTAAAAAGGTTATGATTGCGCCCTGCGATACTTTTAGAGCGGCCGCTCCCGAACAACTAATGATGTGGGCCGAGAGAGCTGGAGCGGTTTTTTACCAATCACAAGCAGCCAAAAAGGCTGATGCAATTTTGTTTGAAGCAATCCAAAAAGCCAAAGCCGAAAACTTTGACGTTTTGATGGTAGATACGGCCGGTAGACTACAAAACAAAAAATCCTTAATGGAAGAACTTTCTAAATTGTCTATGGTAATAGAAAAGCATGCTAAAGGAATCGGTTCTTTCTCCAGGCTTTTGGTGCTGGATTCCACA
>JANRMG010000012.1:0-3738 GCA_033761855.1 Candidatus Caenarcanales bacterium | reverse complement strand
TGGGTCATGGAAACGTTCATTTTAAATAGCTGGTCAAACCAACCCATTATATTTTCTCTCTCACTAAAAACTAAGGTGCCTAACTTCGCTGTAATTACTCGACAATAATAAATTGCGAAGCCCAAAATGATTAAATTTCATTGAAGACAGAATACTACTTTTTTGCTATTTTTTTGTCGTCTTAACGTAATAATTTTATTAAAACCGATTTTTGGGCATGCAATCTATTTTCGGCTTGGCTGAAGATAAGCTCTGAGTTGGCATCAAATACTTCTTTAGAAATTTCTTCTTCTTTATGAGCAGGCAAACAATGAAGCACAGGAATATTTTTATTTTTTAGATTTTCTTTACTAAGTTGATAAGGCTGAAAAACGTCTTGGATTTTTTCTTTTGGCGTATCGTCGCCCATGCTCACCCAGACGTCAGTATACAAGATATCCATTTTACTTATTTCGTCCACATCATTGGTTACAGTTGGCGCTGGAGCAGAATATCGTTTGGCAAGTTCTGAAGACCAATCAACGTATTTCTTGCTTGGCTCGTGGCCGGGCGGTGTAATAGCATAAAATTCCAAACCACAAATGGCAGAGGCAAGCATTAGACTGTTTGTGACGTTATTTCCGTCTCCAACATAACCCAATTTAATTTTTTCAAATTTACCAAAATTCTCTTTAATGGTTAACAAATCCGCAAGAATCTGGCAGGGATGCTCCAAATCAGTCAAAGCATTGATTACTGGAATTGAGGCATGCTTAGCTAAATCCACAACGTGTTTGTGTTCATGGGCTCTAACAACCATAGATGACAGATAACGTGAGACAACTTTTGCAATATCCTCGGCTTCTTCTCGCATCCCAAGGCCAACCTCTTCATTCTTGATGAATAAAGAATTTCCGCCCAATTCAATAATTGCAACCTCAAAGCTTAAACGGGTCCGCAAGCTGGGTTTAGAGGTTAAAACTCCAACTGTTTGATTTAAAAGGCTTTTCTCGTGGGTTTTACGCTCCGCTTTGAGTTTTGCCGCCAAATCAAGAACATCAAGGATTTGCTCTTTATCAAAATCGGCAATTGAAATTAAATCTTTGGGAAATTTTTTCATTTTTTTACTTATGTTGATTGTAAGCCCCCACACCCACCGTTGAAAGCTAAAGAATACAGAGTGCTGCGCCCCCTTTAATAAAGGGGGTCGAGAAACCCTATTTTATTCTTGTGAAGTGATCATGTTCGAGGGGGGATTACTGTTCTTTTTTATCACGGATGTACTTAATTAGCTTTTGAGACTGGGTCAATCCATCTTGATTGGCTTGTTTATCGTAAAGATTTTTTGCTGTCTCCGCGTCCTGAAGGGCCGCCTCATAATTCCGCATACGAGCTTTGGTAATCGCCCTATTGTAAAAAGCTTCTGGGTATTGATTTTGATAAAAAATAGCCTTTGTGTAATCTTCAATAGCCGCTTCGTATTGGTCTATTGATGAATAAGCTTTACCTCTACTGAAATAGGCTTTAAAAGTGTTGGGTTTAATTTCTATTACTTTGTTCAAATCATCGATGGCACCTTTATAGTCCTTTTTTTGGATTTTTAAATTTGCCCTATTTAAATAGGCTGAAAGATAATTTGGTTGAACCTTTATAGCCTTACTGTAATCGTCCAAAGCACCTTTATAATCGGCCATTCGGGACTTTGCCACTCCTCGGTTGAGATAAGCCGCAGCATAATTACCATCCAACTCGATTGCTTTAGTATAGTCTTCTATGGCTGACGTGTTGTTTTCCAGCTTTCTGAAAGCCACTCCGCGACTCAAATAAGCTTCTTTAAATAAGGGATCTACTTCAATTGCCTGACTGAAAAGACTAATTGAATTCTGTAAATTTCCACGGTTAAATTCTTCAATAGCTTGATTGAATACTTTTTCAGCTTCAACCTGATTACCCAGGCTTACATCCTGCACCTCAGAGAAAGACTCGGTGGAAATAGAAGTTGAATCAGGTGAAGGCAAATATTCAACCTCCAACTGAGATTCTTGCGACATGATTTGCTGAGCTTTTAAATTTACAGGTGAATTTACTTGTGAATTTAATGGCAAATTGACTTGTGCAGCTTCTGGAGTATGGCTAGGCTCATAATCAGAATCATCATCCGAGTTAGAATCATTCGGATTCACTGACAGATCAACCGACTGAGTTTCGTAATAATTAAAAAGCTTGGCTGGTGAATCTAAAGAACAAACTAACGAACAAATAAGTAAAGAAAACCAAAATACAAATTTAATTTTCATGGTTTTTATAGAGAGTTTAGGTGAAACATTAGAAATTTGAAATTATTTTAATTTAAATTTTAGTTTTTGCCCTTTTCTTGAACTTCCGCTTCTTTAGATTCACTTTTTGCTTCATTCCGAGAAGTTGTTTTTCCGCTTGATTGCTGCATAGCCGTTACATTTGCAATAAATTCCTCTGCACTTTTAATACCTTCCTTATTTTTCTGAGCTTCATAAAGTTCTTTGGCTTTTTTGAAATCCTCCATTGCTTTATCCAGAGCTTCAATTTTGCCGTATAAAACTCCTCTGTTAAAGTATGCATCAGCATAATCAGCCTTTAATTCAATGGCTTTATCTAAATCTTCGGTTGCTTGGGCCAACTGATTTAAACCAGATTTATTAATCCCTCTGTTCATATAATACTCAGGCTCTTTGTCGTTGAGCTTGATTGCTTCATCTAAGTCATCAACAGCACCTTTAAAATTGTCGGTTAAACCTTTAATTACAGCTCTATTGTTGTAATAATCTGCCTCTTTGGGCTTTAGTTCAATCGCTTTGTCATAGTCTACCAAAGCACCTTTGTAATCATCAGTTTTCTCTTCGGCCAAGCCCTTATAAAAATAAGCTTCGGCATTCTTGGGATCCTCTTTTACAGCTTGTGAATACTTCTCAAGTGATTCTTTATATTTTCCTTCATCATAATGTTTGTGCCCTTCGTCTAAAATATTGGCGCTTTGGCTACAAGAAGCCAAAAGCAAGAATAAAGAGGAAATTAAAATCTTATTTAAACTGTTACTAAAGGTTTTGACTTTCATTTTTATTTTGAAATTTTGAGCGCAATTACTTGATTCTATAACAAAACTCGAAAAAACTACTCTTCAAGATGGCAACTCAAAGCCGCTTGCGCATGAGCTTCCAGGCCCTCCATTCGAGCCAAAAGAGCTGTTGCCTCAATCAACTCGGGGGTTGGCTTAAGGTCAACGATGTTTATTCTTTTCATAAAATCCACCACTGAAAGCCCTGATGAAAAACGGGCTGAGCGGCCAGTTGGCAAACAATGGCTTGGCCCGGCCAAATAATCACCCAAAGCCTCGTTAGAAGCATTTAAGAAAATCGCACCTGCATTGCGGATTTTTTTTGCCAACTCTTTGGAATTTTTGGTTTTAATCTCCAAATGCTCAGGAGCAAAAAGGTTAGTTAATTCAACGGCCTGCTCAAGTGTCTCTGTAACACCAATCACTCCATATTCCTGCCAAGCCTTTTGGATTAACTGATTGCGCGGTTGATCCGCAAGAATACTATTGAATTCTTCTAAAGCTTTTTCGGCCAAATCCAAAGAGTTGGTAAAAAGGCAAGCAGCTTCAAAACCGGAACCATGCTCCAACTGGCTCATTAAGTCTCTGGCAATGTGCTTTGGTTTTGCATTGGAATCGGCAATAATAACAAGCTCACTAGGCCCGTACAAAGAGTCTATGCCTACACT
>JANRMG010000011.1:0-1690 GCA_033761855.1 Candidatus Caenarcanales bacterium | reverse complement strand
TATAAAATTAATTTATATTTTATTGTAATGTTTATGGCTCTGATAGCTGTCTGTGGTTAGGTAAATAAAAATTAAACTTTTTGCAATTTAGTTTCTTGAGCTTGTTCTGGAGTTGGTGTTTGTAAAGTATCTGAGGCAAGATAGTTTTCTTGCTTTATCAAATTTTTAATTTGCTCTCTATGAGCTTCTATAGCTTCAGCTAATCTGTAAATTAGTTTGGAGGTCTCAGGTAAGCAAATATTTAAATCTAGCATTGGAAAATTCAAAGTAATAGAATGAGCTAGCACTTTAGCCTCTTGAAGAATGTTATCGTAAAACTTGATTGCTAATTCATGCACTGCTTTTATAGCGGGAAAAGCCTTTAAATCTATGATTCCAAAATATTTAGTATGAAAAGTGATTTTTTCTCGAATTGCATGAATTTTTTCTTTTGTTAAAAAAAAGTCTACTTCATTCTGTATTCGCCATAATCTTTCTACAATCGTTAGCTCTGATTGCTTTTTTAATGATTCTAAAGCTACTTTAATATAATCTTTAGGATTTATTATTTCATCAGCTTTCAGGGCATACTCAATTTTTTGTTGCTTTGAGGTTTTTAAGTTTAGTGATTTAGAAAACAATATAGAAGCCTGAAAAGCCAATGAAACCAACAGTCCAGTTGCTCTTGTTTTTATACTCATCAAAAGTACCAATTAATTGAATCAATACTAATAGTCAATTCTTTCTTTAAATCTTGATTTAACAGAACTCTTTTTGTTTTAGATCAATGAGTTAATAAATTCATAAACTAAAGAAATTAACTAATTTAATTTTGGATTCTTGGTAATAAGCTTTTCAAAAAAGGCAAAGTATCCTAAAATCTTAACTTCTAAGCAAATTATTACGGCGACGTAGCCAAGTGGTAAGGCAGAGGTCTGCAAAACCTCTATGCATCGGTTCGAATCCGATCGTCGCCTTGGTTTTTAGGTTATAAATATTAGAACATTAAGACTAGCCATTTTGTCTATCCGAGGTTAATGGGTAAAAAAATATTAGTGTCAATTTTTATTTAAAGCCTGTATGCCAAGAGATATTCCAGTCTCAAACGGAAGATTACTAGTTTCCTTCGATAAAGAATACCAAATTCGTGATTTTTACTATCCGCATGTAGGGCAAGAAAACCATGCTGGTGGCTACCCTTTTAGATTTGGAGTTTGGATAGATGGTAGGTTCACCTGGATGACGGAGCAAGGCTGGCACAAAGAACTGTGCTACAAAAAAGATACTTTAATCACCGAAGTAAAGCTCACGAACAAAGATTTAGAGCTCGAAATTATTTGCAATGATTTTGTAGATTACTTTTATGATATTTACGCTCGGGTCCTGACGGTTAAAAACACCAGTAAACGCAAGCGGAAAGTTCATGTTTTCTTTCACCACGATTACCGAATAGCAGGTAATGAGGTTGGAGACACGGCTTTTTATAATCCTTACACCAAGTCTGTAATTCATTATAAAGCTAACCGTTATTTCCTCTGCGGCCTCTCTGAGGGGGTTGAACACTATTCGATTGGAGCCAAAGCTATTGGTTATGCTGAAGGAACATGGAGAGATGCTGAAGATGGACATTTGCAGAATTCACCAATAACACAAGGGTCGGTGGATTCCACAATTGGTAAGTTCTTAGAGCTTGAGGCTGAAGCCAGTGCTA
>JANRMG010000010.1:0-7786 GCA_033761855.1 Candidatus Caenarcanales bacterium | reverse complement strand
TTTGAGAATTTTGCTTGTTTGAGTAGCATTTAAATCTTCACAAAAACATAAAATTATTTTTTTAACTTTATATTCGCTGAGTTCATTCACCATTCTTCTATCGTAGACCCTTTCCTTCTTTTTCAAAAGGATCTAGACCCTTATGAATTTATTTAGATTTAAGAATTTTTAGCTTAAGAAACCCGGCCTAATAAAATCTGGTCATTGTAAAGCTCAATAACTTTTTCTCTTTGCTGAGGATGTAACCAAATAACTTTTTCGTCATCAGTAAATTCGCCAAGACCATAAACTTCTGGTTCTAGCCAAACACCTTTGCTTTGCCATGCTGAAGTTTGCACTCTGTTAATCAAACTGCAAATTTGGTCAGAAGACGCTTCGTGAGCGTTCATAATGAAGTTGGCATGAATATTTGAAATCTCTGCCCCGCCAATACGATTTCCCTTGAAGCCCATTTCGTCTATGAGTTTGCCTGCCGGAAGAGCAGTTGATGGGTTTCTGAAAATACAACCTGAAGAAAAACCTTTGGGTTGAGAACTAGATCTATGACGGCTATACTGCTTCATCTTGTCAAGGATTTGCTCAGGCATTCCATCTTTGAGCCTGAATTTAGCCTCTAGAACAACGTAGCGGGTTGGATTAATATTGGAAGTTCTGTAACCAAACTGGAAATGGCTGGAAGGGAAATTGAGAACCTGCCCGGTTTTCGTATCGAAAACGGTAATTTTCTCCAAAACGTTGGAAGTCCATTCTCCATGGGCTCCGGCATTCATTACAATTGCACCACCAATAGTGCCGGGAATGCCTTCCATAAACTCGCAGCCGCTGAGACCCATATGGGCGAGCTCTCCGGCTAGTTTAGGCATCCTAACGCCAGCTCCAATTACCACAGAGTCTGTTGAAACTTTATTAACCCAGTTGAGACTTGTGGTTGAAATTACAGCGCCTCTCACTCCGCGAGATGAGACAAGGACGTTGGAACCACCACCTAGCATGGACCATTTAATTCTTTGCTCTTGCAATTGCAAGATTAATGAAATTAATTCTTCTGGAGTCGAGGGAATGAAGAGCTTATCCGCCTTGCCGCCGACTCTCAAAGTTGTTAAATGTCTAATATCTGCTTCTTCGATTATGTGCATTTTCGTTACATTTGTTTTTTACCACAAATCTCGTCAGTTCTCTAGAGTAAATTAAAAAATTTACAGAACTAAAAATCTAACTACAAACTTTCTGATTTGCTAATGGTGCTTTAGACGCAATTTCTCGTAAAGAGTTTCTCTAATATATGTAATATCACCGGCACCTAAAATTAAGATTAAATCGCCGCTTTCAGCAAGCTTAAGCACGGGTTCTACTAAATTATTGGGGGATCCCTCTATAAAGTTTAACGAGTTATGTTTTATTTGCTTTGCAAGATTCGTACAGTCAATGCCCGGAAGATGCTCTCCTCTTGCAATATAAAGGTCCGAAAGAAAAAGATGGTCTGCACCCTCAAAACATTTAGTAAACTCTTTCCAGAGGTCACGGAGCCTTGTTGGAAGATGGGGTTGAAACAAAACAATCAAATGTCCATTAGAATTTTGTTCTTTTAAATAACGTCTTCCCGCTTCGATTGCTGCTTTTACTTCTGTCGGATGGTGGGCATAATCATCAACAACTGTAATTCCATTTTCGGTCTTGCCAATTATCTCAAAGCGGCGATAGATGCCGGGGAACTCATATAAATTTTTGATTGAATCTTCAATTGAGATATCCAATAAATCAGCAATTGCAATTGCACCCAAAGCATTTAGCATATTGTGCTTTCCAGGAGCCTTGGGAATCTTTAGAGTTTCTGTTGATGTGTTTTTTATGTTACTTTTTTTGCTCAAATCGAGCGTTTTAAGAACCTTTATCGGAGAGCTATCACTACTATCACTTAGAGACCAAGAGGCGTCAGGTCTAGCGGTGCTTACATCAGAATAAATCAAAGCACTTTGGTCAAAATGCTGACTACAAGAGTTAGAACAGATAAAAGTTTTGCTTTTTTCAGCAAATTCCTGGAATTTTTGAATTTGAACTTTGAAAGAATTTTGGTAATTTTCCAGATGATCCGGTTCCAGAGAGGTAACCAGCCCGATAAAGGGATTGCTTTTTAAAAAACTTTGGTCGCTTTCGTCGCCCTCAAAAATAAAAACTTCACGCTGTTCATTGTTCCAGCCATAGCTTCCTAAGTCCTTTAAGACCCCGCCAAGTACCCAGCATGGCTTTAGCCCGGCTCTTTCCAAGAGCCAAATAAGCATGGCGGTAGTTGTGGTTTTGCCATGGGTTCCAGAGATTACAATTTGTTTTTTAAATTGGCTTGCAATTGCTCTAAGTAGGTCAGAGCGGTGCCAAAACTCTACTCCTTGCTCTTTTAGATACTTGTATTCCTCGTTGGTTGGAAGGATTGCTGTACTGTAAGCACAGACTTCGGGTAAAGGTCTCCTCTTCAGCTCTTCGAGGGAATGTGGAGTCCAAATGTCGGCGCCTAATTTGCGTAGCTCTTCCTGGTTCTTGTTTGCTGTACTGTCTGAGCCGGTTACAGTTATTCCGTTTTTTAAGCAAATCCCCGATAAAGGATTCATGCCAGCCCCGCCTATACCTAAGAAATGAATTGATTTAGGTAAAATTTGCGTTTGGCTCACTATTTAGACTCGCTTTGCTTTAAAGACTCCTGACTTCTCTTTTTTTTGTATGATTTATTTAATTGCTTGTTAGTTTCAGGTGGTTTTGAGAGGTTACAAGAATCCTGAGATCCTGCTGAATGATGTGGCTTAACGTTAATGCTGCATTTACCAGTGTTTCCGATGGCAACTTCACTTTCTTTGCCGCCATAAGCTAAAGAAGCAATAGGAAGTAAAGTGAGAACTGCCAATTGAACTAATAAGAAAAATTTGTCTCTCGGACTCATAAAATTAAATTGTAAAGGTTACTTGCTGTCAGGCTTAAGCTTTTGCTGAATAGCTTTAGCAACTTGGCTCTTTAAGCGACTTGCTTTATTTGGATGAAGAACCTGTTCGGGAGCCTTGTCTAGCTCACTATAAATAACATTTTGCAACTCGGCTAATTCTTGCTCTTTGCTTAGAGAGGAAACTTTCTTGATTAAAGTTTTAATTTTCGATCTTCTAGCAACGTTTGATTCTCTGTTGCGAAGAGTGGTTTTAATTGCTTTTTTTGCAGACTTAGTATTTGCCATTTGAAATTATATTTATGAAATTAATTTAGCCAAGTTATTATAACAAGTTGTTGTTTGTGTTACTGATTGTTTTCAATATTTTCTTTATTTAATTAAATATGGTCTTTTCAAAAATCTATTCAAAAAAGTTGGTTTATACTCAACCAATATCAGAAACAGCTTTATTAAATCTTCAATCAGCTTGATTTAACGTGAATAAAGAACTTTTATATAGACTTTTGATTATATCGCTTATCTCTGTTGGAGCTGCTACTGCTTCGTATTTTTTCTTTGACATTACGATTGCTAAGTTCTGGAAACTCTCAATTAATCACGGTTCTTTTAATGTTTTTATTGTTAGAGCTTTTAAATTAATTGGCAAAATTGGTGAAGACCACATTTGCTTACTTATGTGGTTGGGTTTTTATTCTTTATTGCCCATAAAAAATAAATTTTCTAAAGATAAAGGTTTGTTTTTGTTCTTAACTTACTTTGTTCCATTCGTAAGTATTTACAGCCTTAAGTTCATATTGGGTAGAGCCAGACCATCGCTTTATTTCAGCGAAGGACTTTATGGATTTACTTTTTTGGAAATCTTCAATGCCTCTAAACACTCAATGCCTTCGGGACATGCAGGTATAATTTCGGCAACTATGACTTCCTTGGCTTTAGTCTTCCCAAGACTTGCTTGGCTCTTTTATTCAATTAGCTTCGTAATAGCAATCTCTCGGGTTATTACCGGAGCACACTATCCCAGCGATATAATTATTGGATGGGCACTTGGGCATTTAATTGTGAAAGCGCTTTATGATTTTAGGTTTAAATTGGCTTTTGTTGAGGATCAACCACAAATAACAGCTAAAGAAACAGAGAAATCCTCTGAACTGGTTGGAGCTAAAGTATGAGTGAACTAATTCAACAAAAAATAAAAATTCATTCAATGCTTCTGGCTGATTTAGAGAGCGTTTGTGCAATTGAATTTTCTGCTCATGGCCAAAATAGCTGGACCCGACAGACTTTTATAAATGAACTAAACAATAGTCTTAGCTATTATTGGATTGCCCAAAATATTTCAAAGGACACTGATTCTGGGCAAATTGTGGCTTTTACGGGTTGCCATGTAATTGGAGAAGAGTGTTTCATAACTAATCTTGCGGTTGAGCCGGGATTTCAAAGACGTAAAATTGGACAAGCGCTTTTGATGCACTTAATAAAACAAGTGAGTAAATTAGGGGTTAAATATTTAACTCTCGAAGTGAGGGCAGGAAATATAAAAGCACAAAACTTGTACAAAAAATTCGGCTTCGAAGAAAAGGGCTTAAGACCAAATTATTATCCAGATAATCACGAAAACGCTCTTATAATGTGGACTTCCAATATTCAGTCCGTTGAGTATAAATTAATGTTGGAAGCATTAGCAACTACATACTCTAATGATGCGGATAAGAGATCCGATGAATATCAAAACTTCCTTTATTAAATTCCATTCTAGGAGAACTAGAGTTTGTAATTTTGTTAGGTCCATTAAAAACCCTAAAGGTAAAATCAATTTTCATTTTTTTAGGTGCCCCTTTTGGGGCTTTCCCAAAGCATTTTTCAGCTTTTAAGATTGCTAATAATGCTTTATCCTCAGAAATATTTCCCTCTTTATGACCTTCTCTCTTTAAGGTTTCTTGAAGAATTTTACCTTGTGGATCAATAATCCAAGAAAATCTAACATGCCCCTTTTCATGCTTTTGAGCTAGCCATTGGTTTTGAATACACTGTTCTATTCTTTCCATAAAGGGCTTATAGTTAATTTTTGGAGCATTAGGAGAGGAATTTGTTTCTTCTTCTTTTACAACATTAGGTGAGTCTTTTATTTGTTGGTCTTCACTTGGGTTGTTTGGAAGACATTCACTAAAACTACCGCATGATTGATAATTGTTCAAATCCACTTTGTTCAAGGCGCTTACTAAGCTGAAATTGGCTTTGTAATCTTCCTTTAGTGAAGGTGGAAAAGTAAATTTACATTGTTTTGCAACACGTTTAAAAGCATTAGTAGTCTTTTCCACTGCCATAGGAGAAGAGAAGGAAGTAATCTGAAAAGAGTCAGTTAAAATTCCTTTGGAAGGAGAAATAGTAAAATCAATCTTTGCTGCTATGTTTCCCAATCCGTAGGTCAAGCCATTTGAAGACCAAGAAGTATACATGCATGAGTAAAGCTCTTTTTCAAACAATGCAACTTCTTTTTCCAGGTTTTGTTGTTTTAGCTCTAATTCCGATGGTTCTGCTGAGATTTTAGTTGTAGAAACAAATAATAAGATTATCGAACTTACTAAACCTATAAAAAGCAAGTAAGTGTATTTCCATAAATTTTTACGAACTTGCATTGGGTGATTTATTAAACAAACTAAACAAAAGTTTAGCTTGAAATCTCTGATAACCAGTTTGGTATTTTGAATTTTATAAAGGAATTTTCTTTAAGTTCTTCTTGCCTCGTAAAATCCACGAGTAAAGGCCTGCGGTTTACCGTAAATCATGGCGAGGGTATTAACTTCTTTGGTTAAAACATCGCAGGCTCTTGCTTTTGGATCGGCCTGAAAGTACATGCAGTCTCCCGGAGAAGGACTGTGGCCCATAATTCCCAATACATGACCAAGTTCATGTACTAGAGTCTGAAAACCGTGATCAGTACCGGCTTTTGTGTATTCGGCCATTTTTTCATGGTCAAAATAATCGATGGCAATTGTTACCTGGGCGTGATTGATAACGTATTCATTAATGTTCATACCTCTGAGTTTAAAGCTTTGTCCAGCATAAGCCTTATCTGGTCCTGCCTCTCCCATTCGGGTTTTCTCGGATGCATCGGCTACTTTAATGAATATATCAGCCGCTGCAGGATTAGTGACCTCTCTAAAAGTGAAAATCTTGGTTTTTTTAGAACATATATCAAAAGCTCTTCTGACTTTACTCTTCGAGAGCCTCCGTGAAGCCAACAAGTCTATATAATAAGTTAAGTTTGCTTTGTTCCAGCGATAAATTCGGCCTTCTTTAATTACTGCATCCTGAAAGAAATTTTGATATTTTTTTTCATCAACAGTATCAATTGGTGCACTGGCAAAAGTTTTAGTTAAATTGTTTTGTGCATCCTGTTGCTGGTAATTTTCGGCTTGGCTCTTCCCGTCAGCTAAATTCTGTTGTTTTATACTTTGTTTTACCTCTTGAATTTTTTTAGTTTGATTCTTGAGATTAAAAATAAGAAAAACAACCAAACCTAAAAAAATGATTACGGTGAACAGAATTCCCTTCATTATCTTTGCAAGCCCGTCCGTGAATTTAAATTTATTAAACCCAGCTTAAAGACTCTAACAATTTTAATGAAAGGAACTGTGGGGAAAGCCCTAAACTGTCTCAACCGGTTTCCTTTAACCGACTACTTGGTAGCTAAAACTAGGGAATTCAGTTTTGGGAGACATGTGAAGGGTTTCAACTGTTTCATCGAGAGAGTTAAAGTCAACTGTCTTCAAATCTTTTTTTGTGGTTGTTTTTGTAGGTAACTCCGAAACGGTCATTTCATCGGTGACCAAAGCCTTTAACTCACTTGTGGTTTCATGGGTTGTTTGAGGCAAAGTTGTTTCTTTAATTTCTTCAGAAACAGTTTCAGTTTTTACTTCTGATCTCGATTCATCGCTGGTTGTGAACATCATTAAGTTAACCTGTTCAAGCTTATCCTTGATTTCATCGGACTTAGAATGAATTTCATTAGTGAAAATTTCTAAATTTTTAGTTGAAAGCTGCAGTCTTAAATATTCCTTGTTCAACTGTCTAATGGTTTCTCTCACTTCGTTCGAGTTATCGAGAAGTAATCTAACTCTTCTTAAAAGGTCTTCAATGGTGGATTTTCTCTTTAAATCCTTTAAGTCATTCCACTTAAATTTTTGTGAACCAAGAGTGTTTAATATAATCAACTCTAGCTCTTGAAGAGTAACTTCAATTTTATTGTTTTTGTCTAAAATTTCGTGGAAGTGAAGATTCATCTTTTTTGCCCTATCTTATGAACTAGCTTGAATTTCCTCTACAATAAAAAGCCAGTGTATTAATTTGGTTAAGAAGTTTATAGGCCTTTGCTCAAAAGCTAGAATTTTAGGGATTTCTTGGTCTCTGATTTGGGACAACAAGTTCTTGCCATGTTTTAAGTATTAAACAAAGAACCAAGAGGGAAAAGGAGAGGAGAGAGCTAACGAACCCCTAACAAACCAGTAACGAAGTGATATGGACAAACTTTTAGTATTGCCAAGTTTTTGGTGGCACTAATACTTTAGATTTATGTTTGTTAACATAAATGCCATTTCTTTATATTTTCCTAAGGATTTAAATACTCTCGTTTATGTCTTAGAAAAATAAAAAAGAAGCCTTTCACCAAACCAAACGGGAATGAAGCACCTCATTAAACGCTCTCGCCTTCGACCACGGCGCATCCCGTGCTCCCGCACCACTTAATCAACATCAAATCATGAAATCACCACTCACCCGCAAGACCCAAAGAGGGTTTAAATCTGGCTTAAAAAGAAAAGCCACAGAATTCGCACTTATTACTTTTGCATTAACGCA
>JANRMG010000009.1:0-2027 GCA_033761855.1 Candidatus Caenarcanales bacterium | reverse complement strand
TTCACCATTCACAAACTAAATGACCCAAAGCCAGGCTCCGAAGGTAGAGCTTTGGCTTTAGGAATGATGGACGGAGTGCATCTCGGGCACAAAGAGTTAATTAAAAAAGCAGCAATTTATGCTAAAGAAAATAATTTGATTTTGTGCGCTATGACCTTCGCTGAACCACCGATTAGATGGACAGATCCAAGTAAGAAAATAGAGTTAATAACTTCTTTAGAAGAAAGACTTTGGCTCTTTAAATCTTTGGGTGTAGAGGAGGCTTTGGTTTTTAACTTCGCTGAAATTTCTAAGTTGCAGCCAGATGAGTATTTGCAAGAAGTTATAAAAAAACTATTGAATGTAAAATACGTTTCCTGCGGAGAGAATCACCGCTTTGGCCAAAAGCAAAAAGGTAATAACGAGCTTTTAAAAAAATGGTCTGAAGATAATAAAGTAGAAGTAGAAATTGTTTCAACCATTAAAACGTCTGAAGGAAAGACAGTCTCAAGCAGTTTGGTTAGAGAGTTTTTAAGAGCCGGAAATTTAAAAGAGGCTTCTGAACTGCTTGGACACAATTATTTTATTTATCAACCCTTGGTGTCTGGCCGCCAAATTGGCACTGAGTTAGGATTTCCAACTTTAAATTTTGAATACAGCATTGCAGAACTCGGTCGGGTGCAGCTTCCCTTTGGGGTTTATGCTGCTAAAGTGGAACTAAAAACAAAAGATGGACAAGACCAAAAAGTGCTTGCAGCGGTTAATCTGGGGGTGGCACCAACAACTAATCGTTCTGAGGGAATGCCTTTAGTCGAGGCCCACTTGTTGGGCGGGAACATCGAGGGTTTGGTTATGCCCTCCGTTGGGGAGCTCGTTAGGGTGGAGCTGTTGGGATTTGTTAGGGCTGAAAAAAAGTTTGAGAGCTTTGAAGAACTTAAGCATCAAATCGCTAAAGATTGTAAACAAATTATTGGATTAAACTCATAGATTGATTTAATTCTTCAAGAATTTGTCTTTCGTTTTCAGAAAGCTGTTCAATCATTGACTTTAAATTTTCTGGATCTAATGACTCTAAAATTTCGATTAAATCTTGTGTAGTTAATAATTCAGCTGGTCTATTTTCTTTAAACCAGTTTCGATTTGGAGTGACTTTGTGTTTTAGTTCTTTTGGAATGAAAGGATAAACATTTGAAAGGTGTGGAATTGTTGAATTAACTAAATTCAGTCTACGCGAAGAATTTAGGAGCTTCTTTGGATTTTTAGAATTAAATGGAAGTATTCTCAAGCTGTTAATCTACTCTTGAACAATATTCAAAACATGTTAGTCTTAATAAATTAGCTAAGCTTTGGAATCTCATTAAGGCTCTGTAAGAGCTTGATGAATTGTTAAGTAAATTAAAGCTAAAGCTTGAGATTTTATAAAATCTAAGTGGGTGGGCGGTTTGATGGTGTGATGGAAAATTGAAAGTTTGCTTTCTTTGAGCTTTTTATTCGCGGTTTCCTTAAATATTTTGAATGTCAAGAGTTTGTTAATGGAAAGAGTCTTAATATATTTACGTGTTAGGATTCGTTTTCAATATATTACAAATTCATTTAATACAGTGGTTATAGGTTCTATTAAGAAATCTTTAAAGTTTCTTAAAGCGTTCAAAAATAAGTCCCCACAAGATTTGAGTAAACACCCAAAAAGAAGCTCAAAAATATTTCATAGTTCAACACATTCATTCGGAAAACTTTTGCAAAATCTTTCTGATGTTTCTCCAATGACAGGTAAGCCAATTCGCATAGATTTGAATTCAAGTGATAGTCAAATAGGAACAATTATTAATAAGGGAGAAGTTCTTTCCATTCCAATAATTCTTAAACATTTTTTGGAGACATCAGGATCCAATCTTTTACTTCGCTCTGGTTATATAAATTTGGATTCTTTTAACCAATGGCTAGGACAGGTTTGCGATTCAGGAAGAGTAACACTTCTTAACGCATTATCTGTATTTTCCAATTTAGATGTTTCCAATTCACCAGTTGTTCAAAAGTTATTAACAGAC
>JANRMG010000008.1:0-5749 GCA_033761855.1 Candidatus Caenarcanales bacterium | reverse complement strand
GAAGTCCGTATTTGGGATTAAAATACTATTTTAAAGGTAATTATCTTTTCAAGGTTTGAGGCTTTTTAATTTATTTAAAATTTCGTTTCTAAAACTAAAATCTTTCATTAAAAATAATCAAAGGAAACAAAGCATCTACATCCTTTAGAGCTTTTGCACAAACCTAAGGAGACAAGCTAAATGGCCAAGGAATTGGTTAAGAAATACATGATATACTAAAGATTAAGAATATAATAAGAATTCCTTATAGATAAATTAACTAATAAAGACCTTTTCAATAAATTTAATAACTATTTTTAGATGAAAGTAACACCACTACAATTGAATTCAGGTGTTCAACACTCAAAATCTCTTCACTCCAACGATCAAAAAAGTGAAGGTATTAAAGCATTTCATTCTGCAAATGCTGTTTCCAGACAATATACAAGAAAAGAAGGTATAGCAAAAACGCTTGGTGTACTCTTAATCCCTGTTTTAGCATTTTTGACGGAAACCCAATTGGCAGCCTACGGACTTGAAGAGGGAGGAGAAAAGACTGAATCAGGTTCTAGGAAAGAAGGCTTAAATAATTTAGTTGGTCTCTTAAAAACTTGGATGCCCTTTACCAATGAGTTTTTGGGGGTTTTTAATATTTGGGGAACACTAATTGATATGATTGCCGCAACAGCAATTTTATGGAACACAGTTGATGAAGTCCAGGAATATGGACCCTTTAGCGGATTTTTGAAAGGGGTAGGGTTAAATATCTTTAGTTTCTTTGGACCAGGTTGGTTTATTCCTAAATTTCAAGACTTTGTGGCCGGAATTTTTAACCAGCATAGTCAATTCAAAGATTATCCCATGAATCTTGATGGAAGCAAGAGTAAAAAGTTTCTTGGTTTTGACAAAATGGGAAGAATTGCAGCCGGTTTTGCTTCCATTATTATTCTTGAGTCTTGCGTTAAGCTTTGGGATTTATACGTAATTCCTCTATTTGAAGATGGTGTTGATTGGCTGAGAAATAAATTTAAATCCGTCAGAACAGAAGAATCAACAGAAAATCCAACCTATCCTCAAACTCAACAGGAGGTATTAAGCAGAATCCCTGGAATATTAAGAGGTGCTGCCAAACGCAGAATGAACGCCAGCAAAAAAGATATTAACGGTTTAGTTTTTTAGGAAATCTCTAATTAATTGGGATTAATTACAATCATAATTTGAAGAAGTGACTCTAAGAGAGGAAAGTTTTTTGTTCAATTTAGAAAATTTAGAGTTTTTCAGAGGTTCCTTAGGACATTTAAAAAATAAAAAATTATCTTTAGAAACCAGTTGATTCAAAAAACATTAAAATAAAGTTAAATTCGTCTCACTAGTTATTTTCTCTTTGTTTAGATGTCAATCAATTCTCTTCAAAGATCTAATGATTCTCTGATTGGCTCCAAGGTTTGTCAATCTGCTAAACACATGGCAGAAAAGAAATTATCAGACAAAGAAAAACAACTTAAAGATTTTCGAACAAAAGAATCTACAGATTCAGAATTTGCAATTCAAGGATCCGTAAACCGACAGAGAGTTTCTAAAAGACTTTTAGTAATTCTTCCAGCAATTGCTCTTCTAACCGAAACCCAATTAGCTGCCTTTGGAATTAACGAGGAGCGTTCAGATAAAAAAACAACTAATCTCGGAAAATTAGTTAGCATAATAAAGACTTTTCTGCCCTTTGCCTACAAGTTTTTCGGAGTCTTTGACATTTGGCATCCAATGATTGAAGTCCTCTCTGCCACTGCAATCTTATGGAATACCGTAGATGAAGTTGAAGAATATGGAGCTTTTAGCGGATTTTTAAAAGGGGCTGGACTTCATATTTTTAGTTTTCAAGTTCCTGAATGGTTTATTCCAAGGGTTCAAAATACTATTTCTGGACTTTTTCAAAGGCACCATTTATTTGAAAGAAAATTCGGTGCAGGAAGATTTCTTTCTGGCGCAATTGCTCTGATACTTTTGGAATCCTGTGTTAAACTCTGGGATTCTTTTGTCATCCCTCTTTTAGAGGATGGAGTGGAGCTATTACAAAACAATTTTTCAAAATCCTCTATTAAAGAGTCAACTCTGCCTTTAAACCACTCATCTATTAACAAAGAAGAACCAGCAGAAGAAGATTCTGAAGACGAAGTTGATTCAGATTATATTTTTGCTAATAATAACAATTCTCTTAGTCCTCTTAATCAGGCTTTAAGCGTGCCCAATACGGTTATTAATTTATAAGAGAGAGGTTCCTTGCGCAAAATAAAAACAAAAAGGGATTAGAGCAAAGATGTGAGCGAGGGTATAAAATTTCTAGACGTTCAGTAAGAACAATCTATTTAAAATTAATTTGTTAGCTCATGAGCGCTCATGATAAAGATATTCAATTCAGCAAGTGGAAAATTAAGAGAAATCGATCGAATTGAAGATACTGAAAAAGGATCATGGATACACGTTGTTTCTCCCACCAAAAGCGAGATTGATCTTTTAGCAACAAATTTAAATATAGAAAGAGAATACTTTCAATACCCTTTGGATGAAGACGAACACTCACGCATCGATCAAGAAGAAAGCCAAACTTTAATAATTGTAAATTTCCCTGTAGCTGTTCCAGGCGGCTATGACACCTACCCTCTTGGCATTATGATGACAGACAAAGTGGTCATCACTGTTTCGGCTTATGAGCCTTCTTTATTCAACGATTTTATGTCTGGTAAAGTCAAAACCTTTGATACTTACAAAAAAGTCCGCTTCGTTCTTCAAATACTGTATAAGATAGCCGCCCTCTACATGACTTATCTCAGACAGATTGGCCGCAAGATTGATTATGTGGAAGAAGTTTTGAAAACCACAACCAAGAACGAAGAGCTCCTCAAGATGCTCAATATCAACAAAAGCTTGGTTTACCTTTCTACATCGCTGCGATCAAACCAAGTTGTTTTGGAAAAAATTGAAAAAATCCGATATTTTAGAATTTATGAAGAAGATCTAGAACTGCTTGAGGACACTTTGATTGAAAACCGGCAATCAATGGAGATGTCCACCATTTACACCAACATTCTTACCGGAACGATGGAAGCTTATGCCTCAATTATTTCTAACAACTTAAACTCGGTAATGAAATTCCTGACCACAGCAACCATTGTAATTATGCTTCCAAACTTTATAGCCAGCCTTTACGGGATGAATGTTGCCTTGCCTTTCCAGAACCATCCTGTTGCATTTTGGGCTGTCCTCAGTGTTTGTATGCTTGTTACCATTGTCTCTATTATTTACTTTGTCCGACGAAAATTCTTTTAATGCTGCAGTCAAATGAACTTCCTTCCATTCTTTCGGGGGTAGGAATTAACTTAAACAATAATTTAATTAAGCTCTTAAACTGGAAGGAAGACAAACTCCCCGCTTGGAGATTTTCTACCGACAGCCGAAATATCCCACGAGGAGCCTGGTTCATTGCCCTAAGAGGAGAAAACTTTGATGGGCACAAATTCTGCCAACAAACAATTGAATCAGGTGCCACAGGCTTGATTATAAGCGACGTATCTTTAACGGACGACTTTACAGATGTGCCAGTTGTTTTAGTAAAAAACACGCTTGAAGCATATCAAGCCATTGCCCGCGCGCACCGACACAGTTTAAAAACAAAGGTGGTTGCAATCACCGGAAGTAATGGGAAAACCACAACCAAAGAGATGCTCTTTAATGTTTTATCTCAAAAATACAAAACCAAAGCAAGCAATTCTAATGAAAATAATGAAATCGGTGTCCCCAAGAATCTTTTGCAATTGGATGAAAATGACGAGATTATGATCTCTGAATGCGGAATGCGAGGATTGGGCCAAATTGAAGAACTAACAAAAATCACAGAACCGGATTATACAATCATTACAAATATAGGTACAGCACACATTGGAATCTTAGGTTCTAGAGAGAATATTGCAAAAGCTAAATCCGAAATTTTTTGCTTTCAGCCTTCGGGTGGGATTGCTCTTGTGCCTTTCAATGAGCCTTTGCTCAAGCCTTTTATTGAAGACCACGCTAAATGGATTAATTTTATAAAGTTTGGCAATTTTACAAATGCAAAATTCGAAGCGAAAGACCAAGGAAGTTTTAACGAAAACGGAACCCGCTTCTATTACAGAGGAGAAACTTTTTATCTGCAAACTGCAAGTTTAGGATTGGTTAGTAATGCCTGTGCCGTCATTGACCTTGCCCTCCATTTAGGGCTTAAAGCTGCAGAAATACAAACTGGGCTCGATGAATTTAAGCCCCTAACCGGACGAGGGGCGCTAACAAAATTAAAGTTAAACGAAAAAACCGGAGCCACTTTAATTGACGAAAGTTACAACGCTAATCCTGATTCAGTAAGAGAGTTGGCAAAGTCTTTAAAGAGACTCTCATCAGGCAAAACCACAATTTTGGTTTTGGGTGAAATGGCTGAACTCGGTGATTTGGGCGAATCCTTGTTGTCTGGACTTGCAAAAGACTTAAACCAAAATGTTGATGAATTGTTTCTTGTAGGAACAAAATGTTTTAACTCTGGCTTCACAAGACAGTTAACAATTCCTTTTCAAATCTTCCAAAACAAAGAAGAAGTTTTTGAATATTTTACTAACGAAAAATCATATCTTTTAGATTCTAAAAAAGTAATTGCCGTAAAAGCTTCTAGAAGCGCAAAGCTCAACGAGTTGGTAAAAAATATTTCCTCAATCGAATGACTTAGATTAAAAATACTACTTTCTTAAGATTAGGACTTCAAGCTTTCGATGCTGGGTATTAAATAATTACAAGTTCTAACCATTTTATATTTTGGACAATTTTACCTCAGCTTATACTCTCTTTAAGCTTACAGAGAGGCACCGTGACTACACAGGAGACTATTTGGTTAAAACCAATGCTCCCAATGCCAAGGATCTATGCGCAAAAGAAGTTAATTTTGCTTCTGTTGTAAGTGATTTAGAGAACAAATCCAAGCACCATACTAGTTTGTCACGCGGAACCGTGTCTTCAATGATTGATTCGGCTTCTTCAACAGTGCCAATTCGCAGTTCAACCCGAGAAAAAGCAATTGATTTGTCCCAGTCCTATTTAACAAATCTAGCCATGTTAAGGCTGATTAACCACGTTTATAAACAAAACCGGGCTGTCAACGATAACTTCCGTCCCAATGGTTAACCAAACAGCTGATTAGAAGATTAATATGTTTTACAATCCAAAACTTGCTGCTTTAAAAAGTTCTTTGGTCGCGGCAGAAGACCTCAGAAAGATTACCTCAATCAACATTGCCAATGCCAGCACTATTGGCTATAAGGCTATGCAAGGAGTCTTTGCGCCAGATTGTGAGTGCCAATGTTTCTCGGATCTTCTTCCTGAAGTTGCCCAAAGAATGAATGCTTCGGGTTCTCGTTATAACTCTGGTATTCCTTCGGGGCAATTGCACCTTGAAATTATAAAAAGCGATAAACCTGGCAACAAGACCAAAGTAAATGGAAAATATACCGAAGGTTCAAACGTCGATCCCTCTAAAGAGTTTTCTAACATCTTAACAGCAGCTTCAATGACCAGAAGCGCTTTAGCAGCTATTCAGCTAGAAAACAAAATTCAACAAGAAGTATTAAATTTAGGTAGATAAATCGATTTATATTAAATAAAAAATAACCCTATAGATGCATTCTTTCTTTGTTTAGCAGACGCCAGTCTTTAGGGTGCAATCGGACAGAGTGCCATCAAGAAATTCTGGGGTTCG
>JANRMG010000007.1:0-6279 GCA_033761855.1 Candidatus Caenarcanales bacterium | reverse complement strand
TGCCATTTTGCCATACGTCCTTTAAAGCAATATAAGTTTCCTTAAGGCTCCTTTCCATGAGTTCATAGTTCCATTGCTGCGAATCAGGATATCTAGTTTTCAGGTCGTCAACCAATTTTTTTGCTTTGGTAGCGGCATCTTGTAATTTTTTCTCTCGGGATTGCATTGGTTTTGGCCTTTCTGTATTTTTTAGGCTTTGGAACTATTAAGTTTGTATTTGAGAATACTTTTGTAAAAAGAGGCTTCTTTGGAATCAATACCATCTTCAATTGCTTTTCTAAAGGCATCAACGCGACCTTTCTCTTCGAGGTAATAGCTCATATCGATTAAAGCATTTCTCAGCACTTTGGCTTTTCCAATCAAGCTAAGCATGTATTCAATGTCTTTAGGATTTGTATCAATGTTTTCTATTTGTTTAGAATATTCGCCAAGAATTTTTTTCCACTCTTGATAATTCTCTTTGGATTCTTCCAAATATGCTTTTGCGTCACCAATAATATAATTTTCGAGCAGCTCAACTTTCTCTGAATTAGGATTAGATGGCATGGACTCAATCACTCTTTTAGCCTCATCTGAGGTTTTAGATTGATACTCTTCTCTTAAAAAAATTATCATTTCATCCATCATGGATTTCATTTCTCTTAAATGGTTTAAATCTTCTGACTCTTGGAACTGGTCAGCCATTTGAGAAAAATAGTCGGTAAACTTATTAAGAGTCTCTAATTTATTGGTGTTTTCTTTCATAAATAATCCTTGTTGGAATATAAAATTCATTCAAAATTTGAATTCATCACACTGAAGCTTCAATCGAAGTCACTCAATTTATATTCCATCTGTAATTGAGAATAAACACGGGTAAACCCCTTATCGAGTCAATATTTGAATTAGCTACTCGCTAGGGCTGTAAATAAAGTTTTAGGCTGCTTGGCTATTGGAAAGGCTATTGCATTGCCTCGAAACTAAGCCATATAAATTTTGCACCGATGAACTTAAATCAACCTCTCTCGAAATGTTATTTTGAGAATCAATCAATATATTGAATACTAAATTTCTATCATTTGCGTTTTCAAGTCTGCTCAATGATTTAGAGTAGAAATTCCAGGCAACCTGAGGCTCTTCACCCATGTCATAAAGTCTCCAGTTGCCCTCTACATAAGACAAGAGGGATTCTAAAATTAAATTAAGTGTCTGTAAATCAAAATAAGAAATTGACTTTGACGATTGAATGAGTGACATCTGCACTTTTAGATTCTTAACCCGACGTCTTAGTATGTCCCAATTGGCATCTTCTGGATCTTGGACTCTTTTTATAGTTCTTTCAACTTCAAGTATGGATTGAATAGTCGGGTGATTTTCTCCTTTTTCGGGGAGCAGAAAAAACCATAAAACGTTCATCAAAGCAATTAATATCAACAGAAAGGCAAAGCCAAAGGTACAAAATAAAATCATTAAGGCACTTTCATCCAGAATATTTGTATTACTTCTTTGCCCACAGGATTAGCTTTATTATCACGTCCTACAGTCTCTGGGACTCTCAGGAAGTACTTCTCTTTTGCATAAATCCCCTAAAGGCTATAAGGGATACAATTTTCTTAATTAATTTGGAGGATTTGCCATGAAACGATTTGGGCTTGTGTTTTTGTTTGTTATTCTGCTATCGGCTCTTAGCATGAAAGGCTATGCCGAAGAAGGTGGTTTTGCTTATGGAAAGTTCGCTTCAGGAGCCAAGATTTATGTTTTTGGCGATTTGGCAAACATTAGAAAAGAACCTTCTGTAAAAGCTGAGCTGGTAGGCAAAGTCAAGATTGGAGAATTTGTGACCATTAAAGAACAATCTACCAAAACTCATCAGGTGAATGGTTTTGAAGATTATTGGTACAAAGTTGAATATAAAGCTAAAGAACCGGTAGTTGGATACATTTGGGGAGGAACTTTGGCTAAAAGCTCTCTTCAAGGCAAAGATGAGCTTATTCTTTTGGGAATTACTGGTTTGAACAGCCCCAAAGAAAGCGACAAGAAACAGGTTGAAGTTCGTTTAGTCAAGAAGGGAGCAATAATCTCACGGGTTTCTTTTCCAGCGATTGAGACTCCAGATAGTAAACAATTCTCCTATTCAGTGACTTCTCAGGAGCTTCCCGACAAGGGTTTTGTGCCCGCCACGAGGTTATTATCTTTTGCTTTTGAATATGGAGCCTGTGATTACCTGAACGGAGAAGTATTACTAAGCTTAAATGAAAAGAACTTACAGTATGTTCTTTCTGCTTATTCATCAGGCAATGAGCTTGGTTCGAGTACCGCTGAATATATTTTCCCAAAAGACAGAGAAGGCAGGCCCAATCAGCTAATTCTAAGAGAAACAACAAGCGTTAATGAGCCGGAAGTCGATCCAAAGACAAAAGAAGAAAAGTATATACCAAAAAAAGTTGAGCAAAAAGATAAGACTTACCAATGGGAAGGTAAAGAATTTAAATTAATTAACTAACTAATACCACAGGAAGTAGCTCCTGGAGACTTAACTAAGATTTCTGCCAGCAAAACAACTTGCGCACTTAAAGTTATAAAAGGGGCAAAAGGGATTTCTTTAATCTGAAAGTCCATAGAAAAATTGGGCTTTGCCTTTTGCAGGAGAAAGACAATTAATTTGTATGACCCCACTAAAATAAAAGCCAAGAAAAAAGCTAAAAGCAAGCAATTATTTATCACAATTGCTCCCCATAAAGCACCAAGAGCAGCAGTTAAAGAGGCATCACCCCCACCAAGAACTGACAACTGATCCTCTTCGGCTTCGAGGGCTTTTTCTGGGTTTGCTTTCGTAATCTTGGAACGGAGCCAATCAATGCAGGGAATAATAACTTCTTCAAGAACAAAGGCTGAGCAGAGGGCTAAAACCACATAATTAATTTTAATGAATGGTGACTCAACTTTGTTGTAAAGCACAGCACAAGCTTGAATGAAGATTAAAACAAAAAATAGTGAATAAATAATTAGTGGATTTTTTAGTAGTGTTTCGAAAGAAGCTTTGAATGGGGGATTCTTAGAATACAAAAGACCGTAAGCAAATCTCACAAGAATAACAATTAAAGGCATGCTCCAGAATGGTAAAGTGGGAGGAATTATAAAAAATGTAGCAATAGAGACAGGAACAAACACACAGAGAGGCAAGAGTCCCTGAGCATTCTTTTGGTATTTTGCAAGCCAATTGCCAAAGTGGGTCACGAGATCAATCATAATAAAACCAAAAGCTATACCCAAAGCCACATCAAAGAGCGGAAGCTGAAACCCAATAAGTGTTTTATTGGGATCGTTCTCTGGATAGAGAATATGCAGAATTAAACTTGCAATGATTATGGGAGAGGTTAACCAGAGAGGAATCTGCTTGGTTTTAATATCTAAAATTCCTACAACCAGCACCCAAAGACTAAAAGCAAGAATAAAGAGAAGTTCAGGTTGACTATAATGCACTTTGTAAGCACGAAAAAGCTCATAAAAAGCCAGAGACAAAGTTGTAAGTGCAAATAAAATCATTGGCAGTACTTCAAAAACTCTGGATTTACTGCTTTGGGTATTCTCCGTTAAAGCTTCATTCATAATGTATAAGCCCCATAATTTCTAAATTTTTCTTTTCTTTGTTTCTTTAATTCTTCTCCATTCAGCTTCATAAGCTCTTGGAGGCTTTTTTCCACGGCTTCTTTTACACTGTTAGTTATGCTTGTTTTGTCTGTATGGGCTCCCCCCTGTGGTTCTGCAATAATTTCGTCTATTAATCCTAAACTTAACAAATCCTTTGCCGTTATTTTAAGAGCTTTGGCCGCTTCAGAAGCTTTATCTCGGGTTCTCCACAAAATGGCAGCACAACCCTCGGGTGAGATCACCGAATAAACTGAATGCTCAAGCATTAAAACACGGTTAGCAACACCTAAGGCCAATGCTCCACCAGAGCCACCTTCGCCAGTAATTACTGCAATGACCGGAACCTTGAGTTCAGACATATATTGTATATTATCGGCAATTGCTCTTGATTGTCCTCTTGCTTCCGCTTCTAGCCCCGGATAAGCGCCCGGTGTGTCAATTAGCGTTATGATGGGCAGGCCAAAATCTTCGGCGTGTTTAAAAAGTCTTTTCGCTTTGGAATACCCTCCGGGTTGGGGCATTCCAAAGTTACGTTTTTGTTTTTCTTTAATTCCTCGGCCTTTTTCAGTTCCCACTACCACTACGGTTTGGCCATTGTTTAGTTCCAGCAATCCCCCGACAATGGCTTTATCTTCGTATCCACAGCGATCTCCGTGAAGCTCAATCCAATTCTTGCCCATTTCTTTTACATAATCCAGAGTATAGGGCCTATCAGGGTGTCTGGCTATTTGCAATCTTTGGTGAGGTTCCAGATTCTCATATATTCGGTCTTTTAATTCTTGAAATTCTTTTTTCATTCTTTCAATGATATCCTCACAACCTGTTACTTCGGAATTTTCTAGTTCATAAATTTTGCTTAGAAGATCCTCCAAAGGCTTTTCAAAATCTAAAACGTAATTTGTATTTTTCTTCAAAATCATAATTTTGTGTATTTTATCAATTCTGAGGAGCCAATACCCTCTTTATTTTGCTTTTGATAATCTCGGATTAAATTATTTTAGCTTTAGGTTTTTACTAAAAAAGTTAACAATAACCCTCAAACTAAGTTAGAAATCAAGGTAAAGCAGTTAATTTTGGACTTTAATAACCTTTTCTAAACCTTGGGCCACTTTTATTACTTTATAGATCAAATTTAAGGAGCCAGTAAAGTGAGCAGTTTTAAAAAATTAAAGTCTTTAGCTTTTCTCTGTTATATTGTATTTTCCTTTTTTGCTGTTGCAGCTAATGCTCAGCGTGTAAATCAAATACAAAACGGAGTATTAATTAACCAACAAGGTCAGGTTCTTTCCAACAATGGTTTTGGAAGAATCAACATTGACCAGGTTGCAAATCCAACTATTAATGTAACAGTTCCTAACAGTGGAAGAAACAGCGTTACTCAAATTCAAAATGGTGTGTTAATAAGCCAACAAAGTCAAGTAATGACAAACAATTTTGCTAATGTTGGCAACATTAATATTGGCGGAACCTCTTACGGTTACCAAAACTTTAACTTTAACTATTTTGCTTATTTAAATTATTTTATTATTCTTCAGAAACCAACATACAGCCACTTCGATAGCAATGCTTATGTTTGTCCTTACCAAAGCTCTAATCATGCTTATAATGATGGTTATCACTACGGACAAGGTTCTTCTTATGATGCAGCTTATGATTGCGTAGAGTATATCGTTGATTACTGTGAAGACGGTTACTATACGCCAACTCCGCAGCCACATCCTCAACCTGAGCCTTTAATTTGCCGTGACGGTGAATACAGAGCATATTTCCGCGGACAATGGATATGTAGGGCAGACTTAGTTTGCGGTACAAACGAAACCAGAACCTTCAGAAACGGAAGATGGATCTGCGTAGCTAACGAAACTTGTGAGTGTCCAACACCAACACCATGTCCAACCGGAACAGTTGAAGATACCACCAGACGTGTGTTTGAAAGAGTAACTTGTGAAAGCGGTAGCTCAATCAGATGTGCAGTTAGACAGTGCAGACCAACCACCAATCCAGATCCTACTCCAACACCCAGAGTTTGTACAACTGATGTTCGTCAGTGCGCTGATGGTAGCTTCGTATCGAGAGATCCTAACAACAACTGTGAATTCAGACCTTGTCCAGTAATACCTCTTCCAGATACAAGGCCTATCCCTCTATCATTGTCGAGGGTTCCAGTTGCCCCAACACTAGCAATTGCAAGAAACATTAACTTGAATGACATTCAAACTCAAAATACAAATCAAAATAGAAACCAAGTTCAAGCAGCAGCAAGCGCTAATGCAAGAGCAGGTAGAATCTAAAAGTTCAAGTTAAACTCACTAACTGCTCTAAATCAAGGTTCCCAAGGACGGCTAATCCCCGTCCTTTTTTATTGCAAATTTTCTTGCAAATACAAGGCTTGTTTCATCCTCGTAGATTTTTTGCCAATTGTCAGGAATCCATAGCTTTTTGCGAGCTTTTGAATAAAGCAAATATTGAATCTTATATTTGTCTAAAATTCTTAGAGCTTGCTTATTTCCCCGAATTACCCAATTGAATTCTTCGAGGATAGTTGTTTTTTTAGAGTTTCCTTCTTCTGGATTTATCTTCCAACTGGGCATTCGGCCATCAATGAATATTTTAGTTTTGGGGGATACCCAACTGATAAACCCACCCCAA
>JANRMG010000006.1:0-15901 GCA_033761855.1 Candidatus Caenarcanales bacterium | reverse complement strand
AGTCGGTTACTCAGGGCTTGTCTTTTTTTTAATCTTCAATTGTGGGTTATTTTAATTAAGTTTGTGACAGATTTGGAAGGAGGCTCCTAAAGACTTGGTGATTCACTTCGCAATTGCAATTACTTTACAATCAATTCTATTTCTCGTAAATGCGACCTAATAACGGACGGCTTCTACAAATATGCCCAGGTAGGGTGCTCTAAAGAAGACAGCAAAAATAATAAATAATTGCGTTTTCTTTGAAGCTTAAATAGTTGCTATTAAAAGTTTTTTTGTCTCACAAATTATTAGAATATTAATTAAAATGTTGGACAAAGCTTAATGACATCAAACCATCAAATAGTTTTTATATCAGCCGTTCTTAACTATGAAATGTATGGACAGTGTTTTCTTCAAAACAGTTGTATCAATCAATTTGAATTGATTAGCTTTAATAACAATGAACAAAATCTTTCTGTTTCTCAACGCTATAACCAATTTTTAAATTCATATAATTTCTCGCGAGAAGCTTGGTTTGTTTTTTGTCACGAAGATTTTTTGGTTAACGAAACTGATCTTGAAATAAAGCTAAATACTTTAGATAAAAATTCCATATATGGGCCAATCGGTTCTAGAGCTGAAAAGAATAAATTTACCGTTTCTTTCAATAATAAAAATCATGAGTTTCCTCTTAAATACCTTTGTGGAAAAATTGTTCAACGAAATAAGGACGGTTCAGGTAAAAAAATTATTGGAACTATATCTGCCTCATTAGATCGTGTAGATACGCTTGACTGTTGTTGTTTGATAGTTCATTCCTCTTTGATTCAGAGACATGGTCTTAGATTTGATGAAAAGCTAAGCTTTGATCTTTACGTGGAAGATTTTTGTATAAATGCGAAAGAGAACTATGCAATCCAAAGTTTTGTCTTTCCCTTTAACTGTGAGCATTGGTCATCTGGCAATATTACAGAACGTTATTACCAGAATCTCGGGTATTTAAATCAAAAATACCCTAATGCTCTATATGCTGGTAGTTGCTCTTTTATTGGAGGCAAGACGGTAGAACTGGCCAAAAAAACGGCCGATCTGCTCCCTTTTATTTATGCTTGTAATAGGTTTGGTTTAGTTTATTTAATAAATTTGGCTTTAAAAGTATTATGGCCCTTGCTTAACAATTTATTCTCTTTAACTGCTAAAAACAGAAATAAATAACTTAGAGTTTAAACTCTCTTCTTAAACGCTCTTTCACTGCGCTCGAACATAAATCATCAACCAAAAAACCAACAAATAAAAGAATTGGCACAGTATGAAGATGGTAGCCGTTTAAAAAGGCCTTCAATAAACTTTTTCCGATAGAAATTTCTTTAAAATCCGGCATTCTCTCTTTTAAAAATTTAATCAGTAATTCTCGCGATTCGAGCATCGAAAGACCTGTTCCAAGAATCCAGTTTACAGTCTTAAATCCCCCTGAATTTGTTATTGCCTTTAAAATTTTAATAAACGGACTTTGCCGCCCCGCTGAACCGACAACATTGTTAGAGTGCTGACGGTAAAGAACCAAAGGTTCTCTAAAGAACTCAATCGGCCCTAAAACAGAGCAACACAGTGTAATCCACAAATCATGAAGAATAAATTTATTATTAGGCTCCTCTATTGATGGAAAGGGCAGCGCCTGATTCAAAATTTCTTTGCGAAACATCATTGAGCAACCGGTAACAAGATTTCTCAAAATCAAAAACTCGGTTCTAATTTTGTCTACACTTCTCTTTTCAAAGTCCCAGCAAGACTTTTGAATTGTTTTGTCGTTTTCGTTTATAGTCTCTAAATCGCTATGCACAAGATAAGCCTTCGGATTATCGATTAATTTTTTACTTAAAATTTCCAGCTTGTTAGGCAACCATACATCGTCTTGATCGCAAAAAGTAATAAATTGGGTTCCTTCTGGAATCTTTAGGAGCCCTTGTTCAAAGGTTAAGTAGGCGCCTAGGTTTTTTTCGTTTTGGTAGAGTTTAAATCTGTTGTCGTTTTGTATTAGTTTTTGTATTTCTTCAAAGCTCTCTGGTTGGGAGCAGTCGTCAACAATTACGCAAAACCAATTTTTATAAGTTTGGTTTTTCAATGACTCAAGTTGCTTAATCAAAAATTCCTTAGACGGGTTGTAGGTTGCCATCGCAATTGCGATTAAGGGCTCACTATTTAATTGCTTCCGAAGGTCATTATTCATTTCTCTTTTGTAGCATTTGCTTAGAACAAGTACAAATAATTTTAGGCTGCTTCATGTGCAGGTTCTTTTTGGCTTAAACCTGATTTTAAATAATTGATAATTGATGGATGCCATCCTCTTTGTTCCAAAATATCGACAAACTCTGTTTGCTTCACATTTTGGGAAATATTAAACATAGCATCGATTGAACTGGCAGACCAAAGTTGTCCTCCGGCAACCAAAGATTCATTTGGATTTTTTAAACTTATTCCGTGTAGAAATTCTGGCATTTTGTCGCCCAAAACTTGGCATAGTTTAGCAAAGAGCTCATCAGCCGATTGCTTGCCATTTATAATGTATTCAATTGTATACATGATCACGGCATCACGCGGGTGAATTGCCGAATTGTGATTTTCACTAATATAGTTTGCATCGTCGCATTTTGTATCTTCTCTCCATCTCCAAAAAGGCCATTGATTACGCCCAATAATCGGCTCGTCAATCTTTTTTGCTTTTATAAAGTTATGAATTCTCTTCAATTGTTCTAAGTCGGCAACGCCTGCATCCAAGAGCTCCCAATGGGCGCTTAAATCGAAGATTGGATTAATCTCTTGTAAATTGCGGCTTTCAATAAAATACCCGGTTTTCTCTGGCAGAGGTCTAAACCAGCGCATAACCCTGTCATTAAAAGGCATGTGAACATTAGTTGGTTTCGATTGGTTGTTTAATTTGACTGATTCCCAAAACCTGGAAACATGAAAAAGATTATGCATCCAGATTGCTTGTTTTGTTCTGTCCATCCAGTATTGATCGTGGATAGCATTTGTGAGAGATGTTTGAATTTCGCTGAGTTGTTGTTTAATTCTTATTTTTTCTCGGTCAATAAGCCCTTCCAGTGGATTTCCTTGATCTATAATCCGTCCAGATTGTATATCAACTTTAATTTCTTCTCTATTCTTTAAATTATCAAATGCAAGGCTCTCTAAAACGTCTTCTGTAAAAGCTTTTACAGCTTCTGAGTTTGTCTCAGCACTAAATTTATTTATTACTTTTATCCAAGCAGCCTGAAGCCAAACCGGATATCCCTCTGAGGGATTTGCGCGATCCTTTCTTCCCCAACCTTTAGAGCCATAAACTAAGGGCAAAGGTTTTTGGTTAGGAATTGTCTCTCTATAGAATTGCTCAAATAACTGTTTAAAAACCTCTTTTGCATTATTTGTTAAAAATCCAAGAGCTTCATTATTAGCATCGTTTGGATTGTTGCTTAAGTAGTTTAAACTATCTAAAACGATGCTTAAGTACATCAGTGGCGTATCTTTGCTCTCAACCATTCCGATGTTTCTTGGATTTCCTTCTTCATCGATGTTATGAGTCATCACATTGCTTTGCTGATGAAAGTTAGTTTGCATGTGGGTAAGCTTGCCGCCGTCGGCTAAAAAGGATTTCAGGGCCAATGTTTGTGTAACGGCGGCAGAAATAACAGGCTCATAATCTCCGTAAAGTGCTGCGTGGTTTGCCGCATAAGATGTATCTGCTGACCAGCAGGAGGCATAATCAGGCAATGCAGCTTTGCCAACTAAAGCCGCCGCCGCATGTGGCATAAAAAATTCTCTGCCGCTAGGCAATGTCATTATTTCTTTTTTTAAAGGTCCATCAATAGTAAATATTTGGGGAAGAGCTTGTCCTCTAGCTTTTTTTATTGTTTGAAGTGCAGCTTGTTGTGTTTTATTTATTATTTCCGCTGGGTTATTAAGTTTTGGTTTCTTTAGTTGAGGAAAGAAAAAGGGTTTAAGCGGAGGGCTTACGGTAGTTCTTCTATAAGCTTCAGCTGCTGTTGCTGATGAAAGGCGAGCCTTGATTTTTTTAGATAGAGCAACTAAAGATTGTCTAGGTAATTTAAAAGGTTGTATAGAAACAACGTAGCGCATCTTAGCTAGAATTGATACTTACAGATTAGCAATGGTAGCCGTTAAACAAAAAATATTAAATTAAAATTTTCTAAAATTTTTAACAATAAATTTGATTCACAAACTTTAAAACTCGATGGATGTTTTTTAAGTACTTTAAGTGAGTTAAAATCTCATCTATCAATAAAATTTACAAATGTCAGAGACTGTTCGCAAACCAAAAATTAGTTTTAATTTAGTAAAAATTTATTCCGAAATTTGGAATTATAAAAGCTTTATGCTTAACTGGACCCAAAGAGAGCTTGAGCTCAGGTACAAAGGTTCAGTTTTGGGAGTTTTATGGAGTTTTTTAAATCCTTTACTTTCTTTAATTGTTTATTTCTTTGTGTTCAAAAAGCTCTCCGGAGCAGCGGTTCCAAATTTCCTGATTTTTTTGTTTAGTGGGACAACCGCTTGGCTCTTTTTTAATCAGACATTGGGTACTGCTTCTAATCTCTTAATTGGTTCGTCTCATATTATGAGCAGAGTCTATTTCCCTTTAGAGATTTTAATTATTTCAAATGTAATCTCTCAATTGATCAATTACAGCATTTCTTTTCTTTTAGTTTTATTAACTATAATTTTTCTTCATGCTCCCATATCTTGGAATCTTCTTTGGGTTCCTTTGATTGCTCTTTTGCAATCTATGTTTTTGTATTCAGCTGGTTTGCTTCTTAGCTCGGTAGGAGCTGTTGTTCGGGATTTAGGACAAATTGTAACCACTGCCCTTAGCCTTTTAATCTTTGCAACTCCAATCTTTTACAAAGCGGAATTTGTAACTTCAAACCCCAAGATTTTGTTCGTTATGAATTATCAGCCGATTGCGGCCATAATTTCTTTATACCGAAATGTTATTCATGAAGCAACTCATCCAGACTGGAATGTACTGCTTTATATTATTGTTTTTAATTTGCTTTGGTATTTATTTTGCCATTATATTTTTAACAAACTTAGAGGAGTGGTCTACGACTTAATCTAGATGAGTAAAGAAATAGCTGTAAAATTTGAAGAGGTGAGCAAGACCTACTACAAGGGCTTAAAGGCCATTCAACTTAGGCGCTTGCTTATAGACTTGCTTAAACCAAAAACAAGCGAAGAAAAGATTATACAAAGTCTTGAGCCAGTAAGCTTTGAAATTAATAAGGGCGAGGTAGTCGGCATCATCGGTAAGAATGGTTCGGGTAAAAGTACAACTTTAAAACTAATCGCTGGAATCAGCCATCCAACGACGGGTAAAATAACTATTAACGGCAAGATTACAACTATGCTCTCTTTGGGTGCTGGCTTCCATCCGGATTTTACGGGGCGAGAGAATGTTTTTTTGAATGGTACCCTCTTTGGTATGTCTAACTATTATCTTCATTCGAGGCTGCAAAGCATTATTGAATTCTCTGAGCTGGGAGCCAAAATTGATGAACCGGTTAGAACTTATTCGGCGGGAATGCTCTCTAGATTGGGATTTTCGGTGGCAATACAAACTCAGCCCGAGATTTTGTTAATTGATGAGGTTCTTGCAGTCGGCGATAATGCCTTCCAGGAGAAGTGTTTGGCAAAGTTTGAAGAGATAAAAAAATCTGCTGAAACAACGATCATCCTTGTCACTCATTCAATGGAGCAAGTCACCAAGCATTGCCAAAAAGCAATTTGGATTAACAAAGGCAAACTCATGGGAGTTGGGGAGCCGGATGAGATCGTCGATAAATACAAGGCTTTACCAGTTTCAAGTTAAAATCTTAAGTTTAACTATTATTCTATGAATTACTTTTCAAATCAGTCGCTGAGCGCAAGTATTGTAACTTTCCAAAATAAAGCGGAAAGTCTCAAAGCGACGATTGAAAGTGCGTTAAATTCTAAAGTTTTAAACAAATTGTTTGTTATTGATAATTCACCCACCAATTCTTTAGAATGTCTCTTTCGGGTAACCTACACTGATCCAAGAATTGAATATATTTTTAACGGCAAAAACTTAGGGTTTGGCAAGGCTCACAACATAGCCATGCAAGGTTCGATTGAAAGCGGTTTTAAGTACCATGTAGTTTTGAATCCTGACGTTTATTTTGAAGAAAATATTTTGAGTAAAATTGTTGAATTCATGGATTCGAAGCTTAATGTGGGGCAAGTAATGCCTAAGATTCTTTATCCTAATGGAGAAGTGCAGTATTTATGCAAATTATTGCCTTCACCAGTTGATTTATTCTTGCGCCGATTTATGAGCGGTTCTAAGCTTGCTAAAAAACGAAACGAGCTTTATGAGTTGCGCTTTAGCGGCTACAACAAAACAATGAATATACCTTATCTTTCGGGGTGCTTTATGTTTTTTCGGAATAACGCTCTGCAAGAGCTTGGACTATTTGATGAAAACATTTTTATGTATATCGAAGATTGTGATATTACTCGTCGAATTCACAAAAAATACCAAACTCTCTTTTGGCCGGAGGCTATTGTTCATCACCATTATGCTAAGGGTTCCTACAAAAACTGGCGCTTAATGCTCTATAACTTGCACGGCGCCTTTGTGTATTTTAATAAATATGGTTGGTTCTCCGATTCAGAGAGAGACAAGATTAATCAAAGGGTTTTGGAAGAACTGGGGTTTAATTCAAATATTTAATCCCCCACATCCACCATTGGAAGCTAAAGATCAAAAAGGGAGGCGCCCCCTTTATTAAAGGGGGCCGAGAAACCATAAGTGATTTCATGGATTAGTTGTGGTCGAGGGGGGATTACTAACCCCCAAATTAAGCCCGGAATAACAAAGTAGAACGGTTATCAAATACTTCCCACTTCAGCTAGAAGCAATCCTTTTTTATCCTTGTCCGAAACAATAGGGTCAAGGTCCTTGTGAGACCCAAACCAATCGATTCCTAAATCCGGGTCACTCCAAAGCAAAGTCTTTTCAGATTCTGGGTGGTAATACTCGGTGCATTTGTAAGCAAAGAGAGCCGTCTCGCTCCAGACGATGAAACCATGGGCAAATCCAGGAGGAACATAAAATTGTTTTTTATTCTCGGAAGATAAAATTACTTTTTCGTGTTTGCCATAAGTTGGTGAATTGGTGCGCAAATCCACCACTGCATCCAAAACTTCACCAGAAATAACACTAACTAGTTTGCCCTGTGGATGAGGATTTTGGAAGTGTAATCCTCTGAGAACCCCTCTTTGCGAAAAAGAGATATTGTCCTGCACAAAGCTCTCCTGAAGGCCAGCTTCAGCGTATTTGTTTTGGTTCCAACTCTCGTAAAAGAAGCCTCTTTGGTCACCGAATATTTTGGGTTCAATTACTAGAAGTCCGTCGATTGATAGTTTTGTAATTTGCATTGTTACTTAAATTTATCCTCAAAATCCATCGTTGGCAACTTCTATGAGATATTTGCCATAATCACTTGATTTAAGCTCTTCAGCGTTCTTAAGCAAAGTCTCACGATTTATCCAGCCATTTTTGAAGGCAATTTCTTCCAAGCAAGCCACCTTTAGGCCTTGTCTTTCCTCTATTGTTTGTATAAAATTGCCAGCCTGGATCAGCGATTCATGCGTTCCTGTATCGAGCCATGCCATGCCTCTGCCCATTAGCTCAACTTTTAGCTTTCCCTTCTTTAAATACTCGTTATTAACATCTGTAATTTCCAGCTCTCCACGAGGCGATGGCTTAATCTCACTGGCAATTTTGGCAATCTCCGAATCATAAAAATACAACCCAACCACCGCATAATTGGATTTAGGCTTTTGAGGCTTTTCTTCAATGGAGATTACTTCTTTCTTGTCGTTGAATTCAACCACTCCGTATCGCTCAGGACTCTTTACCCAATAACCAAAGACGGTTGAGCCAGCATGATTGTTATTTGCTGTTTTCAGCATTTCCTCCATTCCATGGCCATAAAACAAATTGTCACCCAAAATCAAACAAGCGGCAGCTCCATCCAGAAACTCTTTTCCAATAATAAAAGCCTGTGCCAAGCCTTCGGGTTTTGGTTGTTCGGCATACTCAAACTTTATACCGTAAGCGGATCCATCTCCCAAAAGATTCTTGTAGAGGGGTAAGTCATGAGGGGTGGAGATAATTAAAATCTCTTGAATACCTGCCAGCATTAGGATTGAGACAGGGTAAAAAATCATGGGTTTATCGTAAACGGGCAATAGCTGCTTGCTTAACGCCTTGGTAAGAGGGTAAAGCCTTGTGCCAGAACCACCAGCCAAGATAATGCCTTTTCTTTTCTTGCTCATTTTTTTGCTCCTGCCTTCTCTCCAAGGCCTATTCTTTGGCCTACATATTTGTTGGATAAAACTGCTTTCACCCAGTTTTGGTTTTCTAAATACCATTTGACGGTTTTGCGGATGCCCGAATCAACAGTCTCTAAAGGACTCCAACCCAGTTCTTTTTGGATTTTGCTTGCATCGATAGCATAACGTAAGTCGTGTCCAGGCCTGTCTTGAACAAAGGTGATTGCGCTTTCGTGGGGCTTACCGTCTTGGCGCGGAGCCAATTCATCAAGGATAGAGCAGATAAATTTGATAAGTTCCAGATTGGTTTTCTCGTTGTTGCCCCCAATATTATAGGACTCACCGAGTTGGCCTTCTTCTAGAACCTTGATTATTCCTAGGCAGTGATCTTCCACATAGAGCCAATCGCGGATGTTTTCGCCTTTGCCATAAATTTGAATCGGCTTGTTGTTAAGGGCATTGAACAGGTTGAGTGGGATTAATTTTTCGGGAAATTGGTAAGGGCCATAATTGTTGGAGCAGTTGGTGATTAAGACTGGAAGACCATAAGTGTGGAACCAAGCCCGAACCAAATGGTCTGAAGAGGCTTTGGATGAAGAATAAGGAGAATTGGGCGAATAAGGCGTGGTTTCGCTAAAAAATCCCTCAGGGCCAAGGCTTCCGTAAACCTCATCGGTAGAGACATGTAAGAATCGGAAATCGTTGGTCTGGAGCTTGATGTCGGCAATATAACTGCGAGAAACTTCGAGCAAATTAAAAGTACCATTAATATTTGTTTGTATAAAATCTCCAGGGCCGTCGATGGAGCGGTCAACATGGGATTCAGCAGCTAGGTTTAAAATGGCATTAGGTTTGTATTTATCAAAGATTTTCTTTATGGTTTCTCTATCGCATATATCAGCTTTTTCAAAGAAGTAATTTGGGTTATTGGCAATGTCCTTAAGCGATTCTAGGCAACCAGCATAGGTTAGTTTATCTATATTTATGACTGTAAGTTCTGGATTCATGAGTAGTGTACGTACAAGGTTTGAGCCTATGAATCCAGCGCCCCCAGTGACTATGATTGTTTTGGG
This sequence comes from Candidatus Caenarcanales bacterium, assembly GCA_033761855.1. Taxonomy (GTDB): domain Bacteria; phylum Cyanobacteriota; class Vampirovibrionia; order Caenarcaniphilales; family Caenarcanaceae; genus JANRMG01. The sequence continues at coordinate 6,479 of JANRMG010000006.1, read as the reverse complement.
TGAGAATCTGCCAGGAGTTTCTTTCATGGAATTTTATGCAAAGGTATAATCTAAAGACTGTTTAACAGTTTATCAGAACAGTTTATCAATACCCCTTAATCAACCTGTAAATCTAATTTTGTAATATGAATTCGCAAAGCGTTTTATTAACTGGACTCACGAGTTTTACAGGTGCTTATATTGCCAGGGCTCTTCTGGATGGTGGATATAAAGTTGTTTGTCCTCTAAGAGCAAAAAAGGAAAGTTACGATGGAATAAAAAAACATCGTTTGGAATTGGCTCTCAAAGCAAAAATTATTGATTCAGTTGATATATCAAGCTCTCAAATTGTTGATTTGTGCGTCGAAATAAAACCGCAAGTTTTTATAAACCACGGCGGCTATATTGAGAATTACCGTTCGGATGACTTTAATGTCTTGAAGCACTTGGAGACTAATCTTCAGCAAGTCCAACCCTTGATAAAAACTCTTAAAGAAAATGGTTGCAAGCTTTTTATCCACTCTGGAAGCGCTTTTGAACCCGGCGAAGAATATAGCAAATATGGGCTTGTCCCATACGGAGTGGCAAAAAAAATGGTTTGGGATCTTACCCTCTTTTGGTGTCATAAATACTCTTTGCCAGCTATCAAAGTGGTTATTCCCAACCCTTACGGAGAGTTAGAGAACGAAGACAGGCTCTTGCCGGTTTTTTCGAAGAAAATCAAAAAAGGAGAGGAAGTACAGTTGCGAGAAGCTGAGGTTGTTAGGAATAACATTAAAGCCAAAGATTTGGCACAGTATTATTTGGACGCAGTGCAAACTCCTATTTCTTCTAATGATGCTTCTGGAGGATTTTTTAGTTTAGAGATGAAGCCTTTGGGTTTTAGAGAGACACAGAAGCAATTTGTGTTTAGAGCTCTTGCAGAGGAACCTTATAGTTTGGATATTCGTGAAATTAATCGTTTGGTGAAGGTTGTTGCTTAAAAAACATATGGTGGAGATCTCGTCGCTTCAACTTATGTAGCTTGCTCGGAACTTTACCTTAGAAAGGGAGGCTAAATTAGGTATATTTTAGTAAATAAAGATTTTCTATAATCCGGGTGTAAAGTATTGAAGCTTCAATTCCCCCTTTTCTTCAACCATAATAATACTTAGGAAAGTTTCTTCAGATTTTATCCGATTTATCGGATTATGGTCACTTTCTGCTGAAGCAGAGAAACAATTGGTTTATTCAAATCCAATAATATAGTTTTCAAAAAACAGTTTCAAACAAAATTTATGATGAATTCCTCCAAAAAATTAATTTTGATTGACTGGCTTCTTCCAATGGATGGGGGTAGGCCGATTCGTAAAGCATATCTTTTAATTGAAAAGGGTTTAATAAAAGACTTTGGTCTTCAAGTTCAATTGTCGTCCGAAGGCGATTGCCTAGAGCAAAACTTAATAATAGAAAAGTTGCCCGGTGGAATTTTAATGCCTGGTCTAATTAACACGCACATTCATTTGGCCTATAAAACGACAGCTCTAGACGATTGCCAGGACGAAATCGATTGGCTAAAAAAAATAGTCCAAGAAAGCCGTTCCATGACACAAAAGGATAAAATAAGTTTAGCCAAAGAGAATGTTAAGGCAGTTTTGAAGGGCGGTTGCACTTTTGTTGTTGAAAACACTCCCTTTGATGAAACAGTGGAAGCTATTGCTGAGTCCCGTTTAAAAGCTTTGCTGGGGATAGAAGTCTTTGGAAACAAAAGTTCACAAGCTGAGATGGTTTTTCAGAACTCTCTTGCAAAACTTAAATCTCTGGAAGAAAAGTTCCAGTCAGTTACTCCCCGCTTGCAATTTACTTTTTCTCCACATTCAATCTATAACGTCGCGGATTCTCTGATGCAGTTGCTTTCCGTCTGGGCAAAGCAAAATGATAGATTTCTTCTTTTGCATTTGGCTGAATTTGCTTTTGAAAGCGAGTTAACGCAGGAACATAAATTGCCTGCCAAGCTTCTGGATCTTTATAACCTACTCGGAGTTACAGGCTCTGAGATTGCAAACAAAAAAAATACTTTGGCCGCTATGAATCCGGTTCAGTATTTAAAAGAAATTCAGTGTCTTCACAAAAAAATGGTTTTAACTCATCTGATCAATGTTTCGGAAGAAGATATAAAAACTCTTAAAGAGTCTGATGCTCTTTTGGCGCTTTGTTTGAGGAGTAATTTGCTTTTGCATAAAAAGATTCCACCATCTTCGCTCTTTAGAAGTACTTCTTCGCAAATTTCTTTTGGGACAGATGGTTTGTCAAGTAATTATGATTTAGATTTAATCCATGAGATTTCGCACAATTTTAAGCTTTTAAAAGCAAATGGTCTCGATGCTAGCTCTCAAAGCTTATTTGAATCTATAACCTCAATTCCTGCGGCTAAGCTTGGACTCAAAATGGGCGCCATCAAAAGAGGAAACCCCGCTGACCTTTTGTGCTTTGTACCCAATTCAAAGGAATCTCAAAAAGAACTCTCTGAAAAAAATATTTTTGATTATTTGCTTGAAGAGCTTTCAAATTTTACTCGACAAGTTTGGGTTGATGGAGAGAGCATCTAGCCTTGTAAGCTCGACTTGCAAAAAATAAAAAATCGGTATTTTTGATAAGCTGTTAATCCATCGATTTAAAATCTTATGAATAAAATCTTCATTTATAAAACCGAAGAAGAAATCGAGGCCTTCCGCAAAGCTGGACGGATGGCTGCCGTTGTTTTGGACGAGGTTTGTAAAATGGTTAAGCCTGGCCTTTCAACCTGGGATTTGGACGTTTTTGCCGAACAATGGATTCGTGACAACGGCGCCATTCCCACTTTTAAAGGCTATATGGGTTTTCCTTGTACTCTTTGCACTTCTGTCAACCAGGAGATAGTCCATGGAATTCCAAGTGAAAATGTCATCCTCAAAGACGGTGATATTATAAGCATTGACGTTGGTGTTACCCTCAAAGCCAAAGCTGGTGGAATAGAGACAAACTTTATTGGCGACAATGCTAAGACCGTTCCAGTTGGATCAGTACCCGATAAAGTAACAAAACTAATTGCAGATACAAAGCTAGGACTTGAAGAAGGTGTTAAGTTTTGCAAGGTTGGCAATAAAATCAGCGATGTGGCACGCGCCATAGAGACAGTTGCAAACAGAGAAGGCTATGGGTTAGTTAAAGAGTTTGGCGGACACGGAATTGGCCCAGAATACCACTGTGCACCCTTTATTCCAAACTTTACAAGCTATTTTAAAAGCTTTGGTGATGATGTAATTCAAAAGGGCATGATTCTGGCGATTGAGCCCATGTTTAACCTTGGACTAGGCGATATTCGCAAGCTCAAAGACGGTTGGACAATTGTTACAAAAGACAATAAACTTTCTGCTCATTACGAGTATTCTGTTTTGGTTACCGACGGAGAGCCAGAGATTTTAACGGTAGTAGAAGACTGGAAGAAATAAGAATTCCGGGGTTTAAGCCATCTCTGCGGCTCGGATCGATTTCTTAAAAAAGTTTTTAAAAACTTTTGCAAAATTTTAATGTGAATTTTTGGATCTTTAGTTTATTATTTGTCTTCTTGAAGGTCTTGAAATTAATTTGTGTTATTTGCATAAATTAGATTAGCCAAGTAAAACTCAGGTAAGTCAAAAAAACCTGGACCAAAGTTTTACTGGACTTGATAGACGTGAAAGATAGAATCGGTGACTGCCCAAGTCCGACTACTCTGAATGGGCTTTGTTTGTTAACAATACCTCGGAGGAAGTAACCTATGTTCGGTCCACATTTGGTTGTTGAAGGCTACGATTGCAAGCGCAAGGACAGATTAGCCGATAAAAATGTTATCTTGAATTTGCTTCAAGAATTCCCTGCTAAGCTTGACATGACAACTATCATGCAGCCTCAGGTTATGTACTATGATGGCGGTGATATTCCAGATGATTGCGGAGCCTCAGGCTTTGTAATTATTGCTGAATCTCACATTGCTATTCATAGCTTTTCTGCTAAAGGCTTTTTTACACTAGATATTTTTTCTTGCAAGCCTTTTGACGTTGATGCTGCTTTGAAGTATGTTTGTGATTACTTTGAACCAGGTCGCTATGAGTACAATTTGTTTGACAGAGGTCGTGAATTCCCGCGTTCAATCGGTCGTTCTTCTCAAATAGTTGCAGCGGATAGATGCCGTTTTCAGGATGCTCGTAATTTTACATTAGCGACTGCTGTTGTTGATTAATTGATTTTAGTCAACGTTTCTCTCACTCTCACCCAAATCTTTTAAATTTTTTGCTCTTTTAAACTTTTTGCAAAATTTCCTTAACCTTTTCTTGACTTTTGAAAGGGTAAAGAGGTATTCTTGATATTAAGAAATAATAAAAGACTATATTTTCTCCTTTATAAATTTAATTTTTAATTCTCTTATTTAATAAAGCTCTATAAGATGTCCCTTTTGCCCATTCAAACTAATGGTCTCTATTCAACTCCTGGTCGTGGCCAGAGAGTTATGAATGCTCCACCTCAAACATCGGCAGGGCAATATTATTCACAAGAAACACAAGTTCCTATAATTCCAGGACAACAATACCAACCACAAAATACTTACGGAGATTCCTCTCAGTATCCATCTTATCCAGAGGCAAGCAATACCCAAGGCCCTGACACTTACCAACCATCTCAATCTTCATTAGCTTATCCATCTCAAGCGCCGCAACAAAAACCGGGCTGGACTTTAACCCAAAATCCGATTGTTACGCCAGTGCTTGAATGGTTTCAAACATTACCAACTTGGGCTAAATGGACAGCTGCAATCGGAGCAGCGATTCTTGGACTTTGGGCTGGTAAACGAATGGGCAGTTATATTGGCAACAATGCTGGTGACTGGAGCAAACAGTTTATTCGTTCTTTTGGGCCTACTCCTCTTGGAAGTCAGGAAGCCAAATCTGCTAAATATGATCTCCACGATGCCCGCTTTGAAACTAGAAGATTAAGAAATCAATTCGAGAAGTTGGAAAGGTCAGTTACAGTTCAAGAAGAGTTAATGGCACAGGCTGAAGCCAAATATAAATCTCACATTGGAAGACAGGGCAATATTAGAAAGGCAGCTGCTAAATTCCGTTTTAGAGGTAAAGAAGGCGAAAGGCTTCATGCTGAATATAGAGCAGCAAAAGAAGTTTGGAACTCACAACAGAAAGAATTAAAATCTGTATCTTTCGAATTAAACCAAGCGGCCAAACAACAAGTAGATGCTCATCTTGAGCTCATGAGCTATGCTACCCGTGCGATGGTACTCAAGCGCGAAGAGAAGCTCTCTGCTTTGAAGCAAAAGCTTAAAGAAGCCCAAAAAATTGCCGATAAAACCGAAGGAGAGAACAGAGATCCAATGCACATGACAACGGTTTTACTTGAACAGAAAATAAAAGCCGAAGAATACAGACTTGCAGAAGCAAGAGCAACTGCCGAAAGGGTAAACGGCTTAAGAGCTCCCAGCAACATTTATGTTACTCCAACTGGCCTTACAACAATTAAAAGAAAAGGCAAAGTCAGCACAAAAATGACGGGAGGCCTGGCCGTTGAAGACAAGAACCATTATTGGATGAATAGCCGGAATGTAAAAGAGGCAACAGCTTCTTATGTAAAGGATCCCTCCTCCGGGAAATACATGATTGGAAGAAATGGTAAACCAATTAAGGGTCTTGGAAACATCGGCTTTTTACCTGCCAAATCAACCCTGGATTCTGCTGCTGGAGGCTTAACTTCTTCTACTTTGACGGTAATTCAAAGAAGGTATCAAGTCGATGGAACTCTCTCGGAGCCAGAGAACATTGGTGGATTCTACACATATCCAAATCTGAAAAAATTCTTGGGAATTTTTGGACAGAGTGATTGGTGGAAGCTGCCCTTAGAGGCTTTTACCGATACAAATGTGAAGACAGCGGTTGCTGCGTAAAAAATAAAGATTAACAGTAACAGTCTCTACTTAATCTGATTAACATTAATCCTAAACATTGATGAAAAGGGCGTATTCAGAAACCGCGTGCGCAGAGCGTATTCACAGGATATATTTAGACTGCATTAAACTAAAACTTTTAGTCCTAACTTTTCCATAAGCTCATGATCGCGGCCATTACCGGCATTTGGGGTTGTTAGCAATTTATCGCCTGTGTGAATTGAATTGGCGCCAGCCAGGAAACAAAGGGCTTGGGCCTCATCACTCAAAAACTTTCGGCCCGCCGAGAGTCTAACTTTCGCCTTGGGAAGCATGATTCTGGCTACAGCAACAGCTCTTACCATTTCAAGCGGATCTATTAAAGGCTTGTCTTCGAGGGGAGTTCCATCCACAGGCACCAAAGCATTAATCGGCACAGAGTCAGGCTGTGGATTCATAGAAGCTAAAACAGCCAAGAAACGCTGCCTGTCCTCTTGGCTTTCACCCATTCCTAAAATTCCACCAGAACAAACTTTTATTCCTGCATCAGCAACGTTCTTCAGAGTCTCAA
>JANRMG010000005.1:0-4291 GCA_033761855.1 Candidatus Caenarcanales bacterium | reverse complement strand
GATTAACTTTCCGCCCCGCACCATAACGGGACCCGCTCCTTGCCAAGAGGTTGTAATAACCAATCCAGACGAGGCAATGCTCGATAAGCTGCCTATTCTAAAATGCTGGCCGGCCGACGGTGGGCCCTTTATTACGCTACCCTTGGTTTTTACCAAAGACCCGACAACTGGAATCCGCAACGTTGGAATGTACCGTCTCCAGAAGTATTCCAACAATTCTACTGGTTTCCACGTTCACTGGCACCATGATGCAGCTGAGCATTTTCAGAAGGCTCGCAAAAATACAGATACTAACCAAGATGCATCAATAAAAAACCGCCAAGAACCCGAACGCCACGGAACAAGGATTGGTGCTCGCTTTGGAGGCCTGCGCAAAATACCAGTAGCAGTGGCAATCGGCGCTGACCCTGCTTTGGTTTATGCGGCCACTGCGCCTCTCCCGTCTATGATTGATGAAACAATCTTTGCTGGATTCTTGCGAAACAAGCCTGTAGAACTGGTTAAATGCAAAACCATAGATTTAGAAGTTCCAGCCAACGCCGAGATAATCCTTGAAGGTTATGTTGATTTGGATGAATTGGCTTGGGAAGGGCCTTTTGGAGACCATACAGGCTTTTATTCTTTAGCGGGTGATTTCCCGGTTTTCCGTTTAACCGCCATGACCCACCGTAAAAACCCAATTTATATGACGACTATCGTCGGGCGTCCGCCCCAAGAAGACTGCTTTTTAGGCAAGGCTACCGAGCGGATTTTCTTGCCTTTATTAAAAGTCATTATGCCTGAGGTTGTTGATATGAATTTGCCTCTGGAAGGGGTTTTCCACAATTGTGTAATTCTCAAAATCCATAAGCGTTATCCTGGGCACGCAAAAAAAATAATCAATGCTGTTTGGGGCTCGGGGCAGATGGCCTTTAGTAAATTTGTAATCGTTTTAGATCACGATGTGGACGTCCATGATTTGAGTGAAGTGGCCTGGCGTGTTTTTGCCAACACTGATCCAGTTCGCGATACGGTTACTACAACTGGCCCAGTAGATATTTTAGACCATGCCAGCTCTTTACCCGGACTGGGAGGCAAGATGGGAATTGATGCCACTGTAAAATGGCGCGGCGAAGGCTTCGATCGCGATTGGCCGAATGAGCTTTTAATGACAGATGATGTTAAAAAGAAAGTTGATGAAATGTGGGGGTTATTGGGTTTTTAATCTTTCAGAACTACTATTTGAAGGAAAATTGGCCTTTTAATGATTCTTGCTCTTGCCTACATCGAAAAAAAGCATCTTCTTGAACTCCTAAGGAATTAAATTCTCTGCAAAAAACTTCTACTGTTTTGTTTCCAAACGACTGGTCAAATAAAGTCTCTTCCCTTCTGGAATTCACCAGCAATGGATAATACGCAACCCTCCCCGTTTTAGGAAAAACTGATATCGTGGTAGGTCGTCCATAAACTCCCAGAAAAAAATCTTTAATCTTACTTATGGGGGTTTTTCTATCAAATTCTACATAAGCTGTATATTCTACCCCACAACGCCCTTGAGATTGATTAACTTGAATTCGAGAAGATGGGAACTGGCTCTGAAAATTTTCTTTTATTTGTTCTAATCTATTTGTATTTGTAGGTTGTGGGGCAGTGGGGCAAGAAACAGCAGGTTTCTGTCCTGTTATTACTCCTACTGCTATTCCTCCTATTAAGCCATATCTTAATAGGGACTGTATTCGTGTATTCATTATTAATTGTGTAATTACAAACTCGGAAAAAATTATAACATCAATAGGGCGAGTGTCGATCAAATGGATGTATCTTTAGGAAATTAGGGCAATTGGGTTTACGCTTCGGAAAACGTTACCAGCTGAAGAAAAGGCTAAAAAAGAAAATGCTCGATTAAAGGAGGAAGTCGAAATCCTAAAAAAGCCGCAACGTATTTTGCGAAAGCAGTTAGCTAACAGGACAAATGGCCTTTAGTAAATTTGTAATCGTTTTAGATCATGATGTAGACGTCCATGATTTGAGTGAAGTGGCCTGGCGTGTTTTTGCCAGCACTGATCCAGTTCGCGATACGGTTACTACAACAGGCCCAGTAGATATTTTAGACCATGCCAGCTCTTTACCCGGACTGGGAGGTAAGATGGGAATTGATGCCACTGTAAAATGGCGCGGCGAAGGCTTCGATCGCGATTGGCCGAATGAGCTATTAATGACAGATGATGTTAAAAAGAAAGTTGATGAAATGTGGGGGTTATTGGGTTTTTAATCCCCCACATCCACCATTGAAAGCTAAAGGATAAAGAGGGAGGCGCCCCCTTTATTCGAGGGGGGATTACCCCCAATAGGTTTAACTTAGCCTTAATTTGGGAATTTTAAACTTGCCTAGTTTAATTTGAACAGTTGAATTTATATGGTTTTATTTAATTAAAGCCAATTTTCTTGTAAATTTTAATGATTAAAGACTACCAATTACCAAACATTGCCTTTGGCTCTTCGGCGGCTAAAACCGCCTCAGAAGAGCAGGATTATTTGTTTGATTTTGATTGGTATGTTTTAAATCTTGATCCTATTGAGGTTTGCAAGAAATTTTTTGAATTGCCTTTAAAGGGACAATTTGTAGGAATTTTTGAAGACCTTGATTTAAACAACTGGAAAGGGCTGGCTACGAAGTGGTCTGTTTGGGAAGATGCCCCTGACCTTCAACTTCGAATAGATAAAAAATTAGCCCAGTTGCTCTTGAGTCAAACCCTTGGAGAGAGGCCTTCGGATGAAAATTTTTCTTGCCATTCCTTGACTGATATGGAAAGAGAGCTTCTGGAGACTCAAATTGCCGAAATGGTCAATCACATCTCTGACGCTTTTGAATCCTTGGAGGCTTTTAATCCTTCTCCAAAGACAGTTGGTAAGTTTGTAAATTTAATTTGGATTGTTAACTTTAATCAGGAATTTGGTAAGATTGCCCTTACCGTGCCCCTTGAAATGGTACCTCCGAATAAATCTTATTTGCAAAAACCAGCCGTCCGCTCCGAAGAAGATTGTACTCAAGCTACTATAAAAGTAAATTTGCAAGTCGGCACAAGTCGTTTAACGCTTGCCGATGTTGCGCGTTTTGAACCAGAGGATTTTATTCTTTTAGAAGAGAGCGACAAAAACTATTTAAGCATTATTGGGCATGATGAAATGAGTTACGCTGTGCCTATTTTAATCGGCCCGAAAAAAAGTGATTCCAAATGGCATAAAATAAAACTTACTGAAAGCAATGTTCAGGAAATAAAAAAAGATATGAATCAAATTTTGAACAAAGATGTCCTTAGTGATTTTCCGGTCGATGTGAAGGCCGAATTCAAAGATGTAAAGATGACCTTAAAGGACTTATTTTCTTTGCAGTCCGGCTGGGTTTTACCAATTGACCAAATTGCTGATAATGAGCTCTACTTGACTTCGCAAGGTAAAACAATAGCCAAAGGAGAGCTTGTAGTAGCTGGAAACAAATTTGGTATTTTAATTAAAGAAGTTTATTTATCTGAGGGTTAAACCAAGCTCGATAATTTTGCAAAAGCTTGATTATGAAAGCATCTTCATACCTGTTTTGGTAGTCACAAATGCTTACTTACACAGAGATTGTGGTATTTCCCTGCAACCTTTATTTGGAGGTTTTTACAACCCGAAAGATTAAAACTAGTGAAAGTAAAAATTTAAAAACTTGTCGAAGGAGGGACTTGAACCCTCACGAGTTACCCCACACGCACCTCAAGCGTGCGCGTCTACCTATTCCGCCACTTCGACTTAGGACTGAAAATATTAGCATATTTCTTAAATTATTCAGCCATTTTGCAGACTATTTTGAGAAGAAAATTGTTGATAAATTTCTCAGGATCCAAACTCACGCCATGCTTTTTTGTGCTTTCAGCGGGGAGGAGCACTAATCTTTTTTAAGAGCCCACTCAATAATCTGCTTCGCTGGATTAGTTCCATCGAATTGGGCAATTTCTTCTAAACAGGTTGGGCTTGTAATGTTAATCTCTGTGAGCCTGTCTCCAATGACGTCTAACCCGACAATAATTAACCCAAGTTTCAAAAGGGTTGGTTTTAAAGCTTCACAAATTTTCCGCTCAGAGTCGGTAATTTTGGCTTCGGCTATTGTTCCACCAGCCGCTATATTGGCTCTGTAATCCGAAGAAGTAGGAAGTCGGTTGAGGGCACCAATTGGCTCTCCAGCAAGTAAAAATATTCTCTTGTCGCCCAGAGTTACTTCTGGAAGAAACTCCTGAAGAATAATTTTGTTCTTGCCTCTTTCGGTCGCGAG
>JANRMG010000004.1:0-4757 GCA_033761855.1 Candidatus Caenarcanales bacterium | reverse complement strand
GTTTACTTCATCCTTAAATTCAGGGCTTGAATAGTAAGTCAATTTGGATTTTTTATCATAATTTTCTTTAGAATGAGCATCCAAAGAGACTAAAAAAAATAAAAGTGCAGCAGGAATGAAAAAGTTCGGTAATTTAAAATTCATTTTGTAGGTGATTTAAACTAGAATTACTTGAATTTTAATACAAAACTTAATCACAAAGATTTGGATTTTCAGAGTTGGAAGCATAAATCAAATCAATGCCCTCGGGATAGTGGTAAGGCATGCTGATATACCAAGTTGATTTTTTACAATTCTTGGCAAGCCTCTCTTTAAGAGTTCTATCTTGATTCTTGAGTTTGACGTTTAAATCAACTTCAGCACTTTTTGCTTCGAAGGGAAGTTTATCCACAATAATTCTTTTTGTTTTAGCAAAAGGAAAACCCTCTTCAAAACTTGTTTCTAAATAAAGTTTGCTTCCATTGCTTTGACTAAATACGGGGCTTAACCATTCAAAGCTAAGTTTGCCATACTCTTCTCCAAGAAATTTAAATTTAAAAGGAAAAACCAAAATGGCAGGTAAAAGTAAACTACACGTAACATCAATCTTTGCAATGATGTATGGAGGTTGAGGGTTGATTTTTGGTTTTTGGTCAAAAGTATAAATTAAATAAAAAGGACCTTTTTCTATTTCTGATTTTGGGATATTTATAATATATTCACTGTTTTTAATAAGCTCTAGTTGTTGGATGCTGCCCTTTTGGTTGGTTAATAAAACTGCTTGACCATCATTCGAACCGAAGAAAGCTCCACGTAGTGTAAAGGTTTGCCTCTCTGAAGACCCAGTACAAGACGATAAGAAAGGCAGACTCAAAGTGAAAACCAAACAAAAATAAATAAATTTCTTCATCTAAAAGCAACTGAAAGTTAAAGTAGATGATTATTAAATACCACGTATTCAAATAAATGACACTTACTGAAAAATACTTAAAGAAAATATAGAATTAAATCATTTCTTATTTCTATAAATAAATGCCAAGAAATGTAACTCTCAAAGCCAAAGGACCTTTAAAAGTTGGAGACAAATGGATTTGTCGCTGTGGTCTCTCTAAAGGATGGAAAGAAGAAGATCCGCAACCCTTTTGCGATGGCTCCCACAAAAAGTGCTTAGACGAAGACGAAACAAAACATTATTCTTATGATGCCGAAGGTAAACTTCTGACTGTGGAATAATTGTTGCATAGAGCTTTTTGATACAAAGAGGATATTTGCATTGAAGCTGGCAATATTTCCGGGCACATTTAATCCTATTCACATTGGCCATTTAATGATTGCTGAATCCGCTTGCATTCAATTTGGATTAGAAAAAATAAAACTTGTAGTTTCACCCTTTCCACCAAATAAGCTTAATTCCAAAGATTTTTTACCAATCAACAAAAGAGTTGCCTTAATTGAAGAAGCAATTAAAGATAATCCAAGATTTGAGATTGATTTAAGAGAAATAAACCGTAAAGGCCCTTCATACACAGTTGAAACGATTCATGAGCTAATACAGGAATTTAATCTAAGGGCAAAAGAACCTTCCCAGCCTCCCTTATCAGGGAGGAGTAAAAAAGAGTTTGATTTGTATTGTCACCCTGAAAAGGGGGATTTAGGGGGTTTCCTTAAAGAAAAAATCCATTTCATTATGGGAGTTGATTCTTTTCTAAGTTTGCCCAGCTGGCACAAAGCCCATGAACTCAAAGAATATTGTAAATTTTTAATTGCAAGCCGCCCTGGATGGCAAAAGATAGATGTTAAGGATTCACTTTCCTCTTTTCATGATGAAATTGAATGGGAGATAATTGACAGCCCTCCCCTGGCAATCTCATCAACGCAAATCCGCTCACGAAAAAGAGAAAATAAATCCTATCGATATTTGCTTCCAGAGAGAGTTTATGAAATTTATAAAAATTTAGATATTGAGAACAGGTACTGAGACAAGCTCAGGATGACATTATATTTCCTCTCACCTTAAAAATCGCCCTCTTCCTTTCGCCATTGTGACAAGAGTAGTCAAAAAAGTATTTCTTAAGTTCTCCCTTTGAAAGGTATTAGGGGTAATCTAATCAAAAAGATTAATTGCATAATCCCAGTTGGCTGCTGGTCTTTTTACAAGTGTTAATCTGTCCAAAAGTCTTTCATAGTCAGCGTCTTCAATATTATTTTTATGAATCACTCTTTTTACCTGAGGCCATTCTTCTTCTAAAGCATCATTAATAAAAGGTCCTGCGTTGCCTTCTATGGTGTAAACCCAGCATTCATCAATGTCTTGAGCACTACAATCTTTACTTTGGGCTACATAAATGCCAATGTGGCTGGCTTGTCCACTTTTTGGGTTAATTAAAACCAATAAATCTCCAGGGATAATCTCTGAAAAAACGCTTTCAGAAAACTTAGACACTTTAGCTTTGCGACGAGCCCAATTTAAAATAAAGTCCACCTGAACAGGATGACAGTGGGATTTTTTATCCATCTCCCGGCAAGAACGAATGTATTCTTCTTGAGTAATAAAGCTAAAGCCTCCACCAGACTGGTTATACAAAGAAGTAATAAAAGCCGCACACCAAGCCCACTCATCCACTTTATTATTTGTCATCTCACGTTCAACATGCTTAATTCCAGTGGCTTCAAAATATTGCTTAATTAAATCACCGCCAGAAAGAGAATCATCGTTTGAACCATCTACTTCGTGAACTCCAAGTTCCAGAGATTTATATGCAAGATTTAAAAATTTGGCTCTTTTGAAATTATTAAGTTCACCCTTGACTGTTATTTGCCGAGGGGAAAGGGACTCCATAGACGAATTTAAAACCGTTTGTTCAGAAGTTTTGTTTTCCGAGGTGATAGGCGGAGGGGGGGAGGTAATTGCATTGCTAAGCTCCTCAAGAACCTCAATAGTATAAAAAGTGTAAAAAGAAGAAATAAATTTTTTGTTTTCAGTTGTGTTATTCAAGCAACCGTCCAAAGCTGTTAAACAAGGTTTGGTGCTTTCCAGATAATCTTTTACAAAGCTCACTTCAAGGTCATCTGTTACCTTTTTTTCTTTAAGAATTAAATACTGGTGAAAACGACGAGAAGCCAAAGTTGCCTCTTTATTTACAGAGAACCCCTCGGGTGGGTTTAGGCTCTGAATAATGCTAAGCGTATTTTTATTCAAATCCTCGGGAGATAAATTATCAAAAATTGTACGAGAACTTACAGATAAAGAGAAAAAACTACAAAATAAAATTACAATCAAAAAGATTGAACCAAAGAGAGATTTCATAAATGCAATATTTAAATAACTTTTTTAAAGTTTAATACTTTGGGATTAAATTCGGTTTAAAAAACTATTAATTATGAAATACCTTATACAGCTTTTTAAACCAAAGCCTGCCTCAAATGCAAATGATAAAGAATATTCTTAGCTCCACGCAATTCACGGACTTTCTTCAAGTACATCATTACAACATCAACCACCGTTGCATGGCTCCAGGTAAGCGGTGCTACAGAGACAGGTTGGCCCTCCGTAGGGTGTACTTGTTCAGGGAGCACCCCCGAAAGGGTTGCGTAACTGCGTGCCCAGTCCAAGTATTTTAAGGATGCAATCAGTTCCGTCTCTGTTTCAGCCAAAAGGATTTCTTCCATCATCAACCATAAAGTACAAATCACCCAAGGATTGCCTGGAATCTTCTCTGAGGGAGTGCATCGGGCTTGGTAGTAATCTTTTTGGTAACGAGCAATTCCACCAACTTCGGTCTGTACCCAAAGTTTTTCGCGGTAAGCTTTCATGGTGCTCCTCACCAAGGGGTCATGGACATCAAAAGTTCCAAAACGGAAAAGCCCAAACAAACTCGCATCAATTACATCATCAGGAGTCAATTCATGACAGTGGTCATCTTTGTATATCAAACCTCGCAGAAAGCGTCCAAGCTTTTTATCAAATAAATACTTGCGGATTCCCTCCCTGACTTCCTGAGCACCCTTAAAATAATCAGCATATTTGCTATCACCAAAAGCTTTTGCAAAATTAGCGGCGGCTCTCAATCCGGCTTCGACTGTACAACAGGTAAAAGTTAAAACCCCTCTTCGCTCTTCCCATAGGTCAAAAGAAGGTAAGGGTAATAAAGTTTCAGGGTCACGGTAACTTAACAAAAAGTCGGCGGCCTTACAAATCAGTGGCCGGTAAAGACTACGCACAAATTCCACATCTTTGTGAATCCTAAAGTGCTCCCAAAGTCCCCATAGAACAAGAGCTGTTTCGTCTTCTTGGATTGGCAGTTGGGTATTATTTGCTCTCACCCATGGATGCCAGGAACTGGCCAAAGTACCATCAGGGTTGTACTTGTGATGAAGGTAACCATCGTTATTGATAATTTTTCCACAAAGAACATAAAATCTTTGGGTTAAACTCTCGTAGCGGGCTTGATCTAGTGCTTGGGCTACAAGAGCGCCATCCCGGGGCCAAAGATAACTGTAATGATCTTTGTAGTGGAATTGAATGTCCGAATCGTTGGCGGCAAGGATTGCTCCATCATTATCGACTTGCGTTCTAATAATTAATAGGCTTCGCTTAAACATTTCCTGAGCCCAATCAGGAATGGGTGAGAGGTCAAATTCTTCTTTATTAACCCATAAGCGCCAATATTCCTCTGTCATCTTCATGCGGACTGGAGTGCCTCCGGCCATTACATGAGCGTTTAGCTCGTTGACTTCATCTATATTTTTACCGGCACAAATCCAGTAATCAAAAGTAG
>JANRMG010000003.1:0-4102 GCA_033761855.1 Candidatus Caenarcanales bacterium | reverse complement strand
TTGTTTGATGGCCTGGCAGTTTTTAAAGGCTGAAGCAAGGAAAAGACAAGTCACTGTTTATCGCCTTCACGAGAGTCAGTCCGACGATTTTATCCGTTCTCAACTCCTTAATCCTAAACTTCAGTTTGCGTAAGTCCTATTTAAATCAAGCAAAATCTGATCTTGCAGATTCTAAAGAAGAATAGACTTTTTGGTCGCAAAGTATAAAATTTATAAATCTTTGAAATAATTAAGCCATATTTTACTTAGCTGTATAAACATGACATCAACTAAATCAGCAAAGACTATTAAAACAAAAATAAATTCTGGCGGTGATTCACTCAATCTTGAAGACGGAACCTCTTGTGTTGTACTCGGTGGAAGCAGCATTGCAACGCTCTCAGACAAAGGGGAGGTCAAGAAACATCCTTTTTATCCCAATTCTGTTGAGGATTACATAAAGGGAATAGTGGATTCTGGTCTTAGCTACGGTAAGTTGCAAAAGGGTAAGCCAGGAATTTTATTGGTTGCAGCTCCTGGTGCCTTCCAAAATGAGGGTGCAATTGCCGGTTTACCTCCTAACTTTCACCGAGTTCAAGAGGATGCCAAGCAAAGAGGAATGCCCAATTTGTTTTTTAGGCAGTTAATCGAAGAAGAGCTTGAAAAGCGTGGGTATGAACAAGTAAAAGCTTATGGCTATAACGATACAGTTCCAGCTTTAACCGCAACGCTCTGCCAGCCTAACGCCGAAGAGGTACTTAAGGATTTTGAGAAAAAGTTAGGCACCAATGATAGGTCTGAGTATGCAATTACTTATTTGATAAATGGCACTGGAACCGGAGAGGGAGCCATTTATCCAAATAACCATAAAATTGTAACAGCCGAAAAAGGCCATCTAACGCCGGACTATCTTTGGTATGAACTTAATCCATTTTTTAAGTACATAATTAGATTTCCGCAAATCGGACAAAACCGTACGATTGAAAGATTAGTGGCCGGAGGCCCAGACCGAAGAGAGCCAAGGCACTTTACTAAAATTTTAAATGTTATTCTCGATATTTTGAATGATCAAAATAGGAGAGAAGTACATGAAGAATTATCTCAGGCGCTTGAGTTTAAAAACTACCAAGAGCTGCTAAAGGCCGATGGAGAAAATGGAATATTAAAAATTAAATTTACAACCGAAGGCTCTTCCTCTTTGGTTGAGCTTGGACAGGCAATTGGAGCAGGCAGCCATCTTGCAGTAAGACTAAGAAATATTTTTGCCAAAGCAATAGGCGCTTCTATAGCTCGTATGCATTTTGCTATTGGTGAAATGCCAGACCCACCGCTAAAGACCTTTGTTGGACCCAACGAAATTCGTAGTTCTGTTCTTGGATTTATAAGAAGCGATGGTAGTACCACTGCCCTCTTTTCGGGGCAGCCCGAAGCTTGGTCTTTGTTAGAAAATAATGCAAAAGCTTATGCAAAGGCCTTATTGGGTGATAAGAAACATCTCTTTCAGGTTATGGATATTAATTCTACTTTTCCAAATATTCATCCTGACTTTGGTGGTCTTCCGGCTTTGGCTGCGCAGAAGTTAAGTAAGTTTAAGTAAGGTCGGGTTCAGCATGCTGAACCCCTACACAAAATATTCAAAAAATGTCCATTTTGTAAATTGATTTAAATTTGTTTGTTTAACTAACTATTAAGTTTTGTTAATTACAACTTATACAGAGCATAATAGTATTATGCAGACCATCAGTAGCATTAACAGCCAATTGCAAAAACAAATCATCCACAAGAGCTTTGAAATTTATAGGCTCTGCAAGCGCTTTGACCTGGAAAATATTTTTAATAAAAACTTCTGGTCAACTTCTGTGATGGCTTTGTGCATCCAAACACCGTTTTTGAAGAGCCGGATTTTTAACTTTGTGGATGTGCTTCCAGCACTCAAAACCGAAAAACAGCTTCAAGAGCATCTAGAGGCTTACTTTTTTGATTACAAAAACTTTGCGAGTCAATTCTTAAAAAGTTCTTTAAAGCTTGCTTTTCAGAATTCTTTTTCATCCAAATTTATTAGTAATTTTATTCAGCATTCATCCAGAGCCATGGGAAGAACTTTTATTGCGGGTGCAGACCTTGACGAAGTTCTTCCAATTCTGAAAGGAATGAGAGAAAATAATTTGGCTTTCACTCTTGATCTCCTCGGAGAGGCGACGCTCACCGAAAAAGAAGCTCAGGAAAATTTAGAAAAACATATTCAAGTTGTTCAGGAACTTGATAAGCGTATTCAAAACTGGTCTTCCAGTCAGCTTTTAGACTTTGCTGGCAAGGATCAAAATTTTAGTATTCCTAAAATTAATCTTTCGGTTAAGCTTTCCAGTCTTTATTCTCAAATTAATTTGGCTAATTTTGAACAGGTAAAAGAGATTTTAAAAGATCGTTTAAGGCCACTGCTTCGCGAAGCCAAAAACAAAAATGCTTTTTTGAATATCGACATGGAAGACTGTGAGATGAAGGATCTCACTCTTACGGTTTTTACTTCCATTCTTGAAGAGCCTGAGTTTATTGATTTTAAAAATATTGGAATTGTAATTCAGGCCTATCTTCGTTCTTCCAAAAGCGATTTGCTGGGTCTTGTTGAATGGTGCAAGGCCAATAATCGGTCGGTGCAAGTCAGGCTTGTAAAAGGCGCTTACTGGGATTATGAGGTTATTAAAGCAAAACAAAATGGCTGGGAAATTCCAGTTTTTACTTCCAAAGAGTCAACCGATTATAACTATGAAAAGCTAAGCCGAATCCTTCTTCAAAACTGGCAGTACACTCGTCCTGCTTTTGGAAGCCATAATATCCGCAGTATTGCTCACGCTATTACTCTGGCTCAGGCCCTAGAAGTGCCAAAAGAAGTCCTTGAATTTCAAATGCTTTATGGAATGGCTAATCCGCTAAAAGAGTCTTTGGTTAGTTTGGGTTTTCGCTGCCGTGATTACGTTCCAATGGGCGAATTGATTCCAGGCATGGCTTATTTTGTAAGAAGGTTAATGGAGAACACATCTAATCAGTCTTTTTTAACTTTGCAGAATTTCGCCAAAGCCAGTCCCAAAGTGCTTTTAAAGCCACCGAAGTTAAGAAATCAAAGTGTTGATTTTCTAAAGTTTTCTAATTCCAAAGAAACTTTTTCTAATTTTCCACCGGCCGATTTTACCAAAGAAGTTCAACGTAAATCTTGTCAAGACGCCCTTCAAGCGGTTGAGAAGAGTATTAGTCAGGATTTGGAAATTCCAATAATTATTAATGGTAAAAAAATTAAAACTGAAAGATTTTTAAATAGTCTCAATCCTTGTCAACCCTCTCAGGTTGTAGCCAGGGCCTGCATGGCTTCTGTTGAACACGCCGAAGAAGCTCTAAAGTGCGCAGAGGCTTTTAAAAAAGAGTGGGCAAGTTGTCCAATTGAAGAGCGAGCCCAAATTCTTTTGAAAGCAGCCGATATCCTGGAAACTAGACGCTTTGAGTTTTGCGCCTGGGAGAGCTTAGAGGTTGCAAAGCCATGGAAAGAAGCCGACGGAGACATTGCTGAAGCCATCGATTTTTGCCGTTATTATGCGCTAGAGGCTCTGAAACTTGTAAAAGGTAAACAACTTCTTAAAGTGCCTGGAGAAGATAATCAATATCTTTACCGACCAAAAGGGGTTGGTGTTGTGATTGCGCCTTGGAATTTTCCTTTGGCCATTCCGCTTGGAATGGTGGTAGCGGGCCTCGTGATGGGTAACCCAATTGTTTTTAAACCGGCCGAACAATCCACTATGATTGGTTATTTGCTCTATGAAAGCTTAATTAAAGCAGGTTGTCCCAAAGAAGCACTGCACTTTTTACCCGGTTCGGGCGAAGAAATTGGGCCTACTCTCGTTGAATCAAATAAAACTGCTTTTGTTGCTTTTACCGGATCAGCTGAAGTTGGGCTTAGCATCTTAGAGAGCGCCAACAAAAAAACCGCTTCGATGAAAACTGTAAAAAAAGTAATTTCCGAAATGGGTGGTAAAAATGCTTTGATTGTCGATGAAGACGCCGATTTGGATGATGCCATCAAAGGCGTGATTTATTCTTCTTTTGGTTTCCAGGGGCAAAAGTGTTCAGCTCTCAG
>JANRMG010000002.1:0-4524 GCA_033761855.1 Candidatus Caenarcanales bacterium | reverse complement strand
CATGTGTTGGCAATAATCTTTCTGCAGCTGACCAGGATTTTTTAATTAACCTTTTTCAGAAGGCAAGGATTTGTGTTTTGGGCCAAATGCAAACCCCCGAAATCACTTGGGTGCAGGAGCCAACACATAAATTTTAATAATTTGACAAGACGTATGCTCTTTGAGACAATTAGATTAAGTTCATATTAAGCACTTATTTACAACAATTTAATAAATGAAAGTTTTAAATTCTCCAAGAACAAGAGTTAGGTTTAACAATACAAGTGGAACAGCAACTTCTGCACCTCCAAGCCAAACTCAAAATTCAACTGTACCCGTTCCAATTCCTTTACCTTTACCATCAGGTTCCGACCAGAGTCAAGATCCCGGTTTAGATCCCTTAACAGGACAAGCTCAGAACCAATCACAAGAAAATAAACCATGGTATCAAAGGGCTGTAACTTGGGTTGTTGCTGGTTTAGCTCTCGTTGGTGGTGCGGTTGCCTTGGTGATGAGGAAGCCTAGTACTACTCGAGAATCTAAATCGGTTTCTCCGGTTGTGGATCCAGTAAATAACCAAGAGAATGGTAGGCACCCAGCCCCGATTGATTATGCAAGTATTGTTTTTGGACGAAATTCAGAAAATATCAAAGAGCAACTTAGTGAAGTTTTAGAAGGAGAAAGCTTTAATGTCGACTTCAGTAATATGAAAATTACTTTGGATTTAGGACAAGCTTTATATCTGGCAACATTTGATCCTAACAGAACTGATGTTACAGGATTAGATGCCATGGGTAAATTCAGGCGAGATAATGGTTTAGCAAACGATAAAGATTTTGCTGAATTCAGATTTGGACTATACAGAACTATCATGATGAAATATTTTGAGAAATATCATGTAAGTTCAGAAGAAGACATTTTTAATCAATTTCAGCAAAGTGCCGAACTATTAGGTTTAACTGATGAAGAATATTTAAAACACCTCAAAACAATTGCCAAAGATTATGTTGAAAGTGATGAACTTAAAAATTCTATTCAAAATTTTAGAAGACAAGTAGAAAGTGCCTTTGCTTCCTTAGACAATTTTCTAGGCACTGATTTAAATCAAGCTCTAAGACAATTTGAAATAGGGCTGAATCAAAATCCTCATTTTGTAAAAGTAACTAACTTAGAAAGAGAAGAAATTATTAAGGTTATACAAACACAAGCAGAATCCTTATCTCAAGAAACCCAACAAAAACCAATAGATGAAATTAGAAACTATTTGGACGGAAAAGCTATTACTTGGTCTCCAATAGTTCATGATCTATTAAATAACTATTCATTATTGTTCAACCGTGAAATAGAATTGGAAAATTACAAAGAGAGTTTAACAAATTTAGGATTTAATCCTGAAGAGATAGTTCATCTAATGAACCTTGATATATGTATTTCTTGTAATCCAAGAATAAATTCTAATGTAAGTTCTTCAAGCAACCACTCTTCAATTAAACTTCCACCGGGCTCTTGGAATTCATTTGAGAGTGCACAATCACTAACAGAAGCTGATCTTCGTTTGCTATATGAATATCAAAGTCTAAAAGAAAAATTAGGTATTGGGTTTGATAAATTACCAATCTCAATTGTTTATTCAAAATTCGCTGAGCTGGAAAATCAAAATTAAAGTGAGTTAAAGAGTAATTTATTTAGCTATCATTGAGATAATTTCTTACCAGATTTCAAATGCAAATCCCACAATCCACCCTCCCAAAAAGACACAAGAAATTCGCTGATTCAATGGACGAAAATTCAGCGGCGCTTTTTTTGTCTGGAATTACCTGAAACAATCTGTCTCTAAGCTATAATCCTATTATCCAAAGCTGATTGAAAACCCTATGAATGAATCAATCAAAGATATATTCCAAGATTTGTCTCCTGAGGAAGTTAATGAAGTAATTGATTTCGCAGGCTATTTAAAGACAAAAAGACAAAAAGCCACAAATAAAAAACAACTAACTTTTGAATGGCGCGGTGGATTGGAAGATCTCAAGGAAAATTACACTTCAGTGGAACTGCAAAAAAAAGCAATAGACTGGCTTGGTGAGGATAAATATGTATCTGATTGATGCAAATATTTTTCTAGAACTTCTTTTAAACCAAGAAAAATCTTCAGATTGCGAGAAGTTTTTAAAAAGCCAATTCATAGAGAATCTCTTTATTAGCGAAATAGCTCTTTACTCAATTGGAATAATTCTTGAGAGGAAGAAAAGAAGTTATCAATTTAATGTTTTTTTAGAAGGTGTAGTGTTGGATAAAATATCTGTTTTAAAGCTTTCTGCCAAAGATCTTCTTTTAATAAAAGAGACTTCAGAAAAATTTAATCTTGACTTTGAGGATTCTTACCAATATTTAGTAGCTAAAAATCATAATCTGCAATTGGTTAGCTTCGATAAAGACTTTGACAAAACAGATTTAAAGAGGATGGAGCCATAAAATGAACCAAATCTCAACTCAAACTCCTAAGGCCACCCTCCAAAAACGCCGCAAAAAATTCGCTGATTCAATGGACGAAAATTCGGCGGCGCTTTTTTTGTCCGCCGAAGTACATCACCGGAACAGCGATGTTGAACACAAATTTAGGCAGGATAGCAGCTTTTGGTATTTGACCGGATTCAATGAGCCTGATTCAGCGCTTTTAATCGTAAAAACAAAAAAAGAAACCGTTAATTATATTTTTTCCCGCCCTCGGGACAAGGAAAAAGAGATTTGGACAGGAAAGATTGCTGGTCCCGAGAGGGCCAAAGAAATTACGGGTGTCGATAAATGTTTTGAATTCAAAGACCTGGATGGTCAGCTCGAAAAACTCTTAACCGGTTTAAGCCGTTTGTATTTTGAGTTTTCGCTTGCAAACTATCATTTCCTTCGGAACAAAATTTTAGAAACCGCAAAACACCGAAGGATTCAAAGAATAACGAGTACGCAAAACTTAATCGGTGAGTTAAGACTTTTTAAAGAGCCTTTCGAAATTCAACAAATGAAGCAAGCCGCTAAAATCTCTGCTGAGGCTCACAAACTTGCAATGCAAAGAGCAAAGCCAGGGAAGCACGAGTGTACCCTTGAAGGAATCATTGAAGGGCATTTTTGTTTGTGCGGAGCTGGATGGGCTTATCCATCGATTGTTGCTTCTGGGGCCAACGCCACCATCTTGCATTACACCGCTAACGACCAAGAATTAAAAAAAGGAGATTTGCTTTTGGTTGATGCAGGGAGCGAATACAATTATTATGCTTCCGATATTACCCGCACTTTTCCAATAGGGGGTCCGGTTGGTGGCAAATTTAGCAAAGCCCAAAAACAAGCTTACGAACTTGTGCTAAGTGCTCAGAAAGATGCAATTGCTCAGTGTTATAAAAAAGAGGTGACTTTTGAATCTGTCCACGAAGCAGCCGTTAAGGTTCTTTGCGAGGGCTTGCTTGATTTGGGCCTTTTGAAGGGTAAGTTGAGCGATAATATTAAAAACAAGACTTTCCGTAAATTCTATATGCATAAAACCAGCCATTGGTTGGGTTTAGACGTGCATGATGTGGGAAGCTACGTTGAACCTCAAGATTCAAAGAGGGTTTCCAAAACCGCTTCTGCAAAAACTGACACTTCACGAATTTTAAGACCAGGAATGGTAATCACCGTTGAACCGGGCCTATACTTCGATCCGGAAGACACCAATATTCCGAAAGAGTTTAGGGGAATTGGGGTAAGAATAGAAGACGATGTTCTAATAACTAAAACCGGAGCGGAGATTCTTACCAGCGCTTGTCCAAAGGAAGTTGATGAGTTGGAAGAGATTTTGGGTTTATAATAATTATTACTATGATTAAAAAATTTCATACCAAATTAACCGTTGATTCCGAAGGCAATGTAATTGCGCATTTGCCAATTGATCTCGCCTCCGGTGCTATCCCTCCCGGAGAGCACGAAGCCACAATTTTGATTGAGGTAGATAAACAGCAGCAAACTGCCAGATCTCAGTTTAAGTTGCATACCTCTAAATGGTCAGAAGAGTCTAAAAATAAAACATATAGCAGAGAAGAAATATATGGTGAAGAAGGCAGATAAAAAAGTTTTTATTGATACCAATATTCTTGTTTACTCAACAAACCATGATTCTCCTTTTAAAAGCCAATCTGATAAGTTACTAAGAGAGCTTTTGCTCTCTGAAATAACTATCTTCATAAATTTACAAGTTATTAGAGAATACTTAGTGGTTTCATCTAGAGATTCAATTCAAGGAATGTCTCCAATTCTGAAAAACATTTTGGCTTTTAAATCAGTTTTTAACATACTGGAAGACAGTGAAGAAAGCTTTTCAAAACTATTATTCTTAGTCGAAAAATATAATGTAAAAGGAAAGCAAATTCATGACGCAAACATTGTGGCTTGTATGCTCTCGAACGGCGTAAACACAATTGTTACAAACAACGAAAAGGATTTTGAACGTTTCAAAGATTTAATAGAAATCATTCCTCTGGCAGCTTAACTTTTCGTGGCATGAAACAAAACTCATAAAAA
>JANRMG010000001.1:0-6097 GCA_033761855.1 Candidatus Caenarcanales bacterium | reverse complement strand
CTCTAAATAAACTAAGAAGTGCGCTAATCGAGGTTGTAGCCTCCTTTCCCGTTTACAGGACATATATCACCGAAGATAACATTAGCAAAAAAGATAAAGAATATATCCTCTGGGCGGTTCGATTGGCCAAGAAGAAAAGTTTTATTGAAGACTCTAGCATTTTTGATTTTATCCAAAATGTTTTACTGCTTGAACACGGCAAGGACTCCACCGAATTTTACCAACGACAAGTGCTTAACTTTACAATGCGCTTTCAGCAGTTCACAGGCCCCGTAATGGCCAAGGGCCTTGAAGATACAGCATTTTACCGTTACAATCCATTGGTTTCTCTAAATGAAGTTGGAGCAGATTTAAGATATTTTGGTTGCTCTTTAAATTCTTTCCATAATCAAAATATCGAAAGAGTAAAGCGCTGGCCGTATAGCATGCTTAATTCCTTTACTCACGATTCCAAGCGTTCAGAGGACGTTAGGGCACGAATAAACGTTATCTCTGAAATCCCCAATGAATGGGAGGCTTTACTTGGCAAGCTTAATAAATATAACAAATCTAAAAAGTGTGAAGCAAATAATACGCTTATTCCATCAGCAAATGACGAATACTTACTTTACCAAACTCTGATTGGAAGCTGGCCCAACGAGGCATTAAACGAAATTGAATTAGAAGAGTTTATAAATCGCGTAGAGAATTACATGCTCAAAGCCACCAGGGAAGCCAAAGAACATACCAGTTGGTTAAATCCAGATGAAGAATATGAACAAGCACTTTTAAAATTTACTCGTTCAGTAATCAGTTCACTCAACAACCAGCAGGAATTTGAAGATTTTAAGAATTTCCAGGAGAAAGTTTCCTGGTGCGGAGCCATCAATTCATTGTCTCAGTCAATTCTCAAGCTTACCTCTCCCGGTGTACCGGATTTTTACCAAGGCTCTGAGGTTTGGAATTACTCTTTGGTAGACCCAGATAACCGTCGCAAGGTTAATTTTAGTAAAAACCAAAGTATCTTTCACCAGATAGAGCCATTAATGAGCTGTAACCGAAAGATGGATGAATACGAAAGACATAGTATTTTTTTGGAGTTAATGGAGAATTACAAGGATTCCAGAATTAAAACTTATATTATTTCTAAAACTCTTAAATTTAGAAATTTAAACCAAGAAGCCCTTTTCAATGGCGATTACATTCCACTTGAAGCTAAAGGTAAATATGCACAAAATCTAGTTTCATTCATCCGCAAAAAAGATAATCAGTTATGCTTAGTAGTGGTTCCCCTCTTTGTAAGCCAAATTACAGGCAATAATTTACAAAACCAAACCAATCAAAATATTTTAGGCGAAACTCTCTGGGAAGATACTAAAATAATTCTTCCTGAAGATTTTACCGAAAATTATCTTCTAAACTTTTTAAGTGGTGAAATGATAGATTGTAGGAATAATCGGGAAATTGAAGTATATAACATCTTTAAACATCTCCCTTTTGCGATTTTAACCAACTCATTTTAAGACTACCCCCATCCTAACCTTTCCCTTTAGGGAAAGGAGTAAAAAAGTCTCCATGATAAGGGGGATTTAGGGAGTTCTTTCCCTCTCTGTTCGGGGAGCGGTCAATCAAATCAAAACTAATGAAAAAATACAGAGTACTTCCTGGCCAACCTTACCCTCTCGGAGCGACGTGGGATGGTTTGGGTGTAAACTTTGCCCTTTTTTCTGAAAACGCCCATAAAGTTGAACTTTGCCTATTTGATTCACAATACTCATCCAAAGAGGCTTGCCGAATTGAAATGCCAGAGTATAACGATCATGTTTGGCACTGCTACTTACCGGAAGTCAGACCGGGACAAGTCTATGGTTATAGAGTTTATGGGGATTACGATCCCGCTACCGGCCATCGTTTTAACCCAAATAAAATTTTAGTAGATCCTTATGCCAAAGCAATTGTAAGAACAGTAAAATGGGATAACTCTCTCTACGGCTATGATTTAGGCTCGCCCGACAAAGATTTAAGTTTTAGCAATGCTGATAATGCTGCCTTTGTACCGCTCTGCGCCGTTGTTGATGATGCTTTTACTTGGGGTGATGACAGAGCACCGAAAACGCCTTGGCATAAAACTATTATTTACGAGGCTCATGTAAAGGGTTTAACTTTTAAAAATACTCAAATCCCAGACAATTTACGCGGAACTTATTCAGCGCTTGCAACCGAGCCAGCCATAAAATATTTAAAAGATTTGGGTGTTACAGCTATTGAACTTTTGCCTGTTCATCACCGGGTTGATAATAAGTTTTTAGTAGAGAAAAATTTAAAAAATTATTGGGGCTACAACACTCTTGGTTTTTTTGCCCCAGATATCCGCTTTTCATCAAGCGCTGGACCTATAGATCACGTGCGCGAATTTAAGATGATGGTGAGATCCCTTCATGCGGCGGGAATTGAAGTGATTTTGGATGTGGTTTACAACCATACCGCCGAAGGAAGCGAGCTGGGCCCGACCCTATCTTTTCGGGGAATTGATAATTGTGCATACTATCGCCTAATGCCAGATAGTAGCCGTTATTACAAAGACTTTACCGGTTGCGGAAACACTCTTAACATGGTGCATCCGCGCGTTTTGCAGTTAATTATGGATAGCTTACGCTATTGGATCACCGAAATGCATGTTGATGGTTTCCGCTTTGACCTTGCCAGTGCTTTAGCCAGAGAGCTGCATGAAGTAGACCGTCTGGGAGCCTTTTTTGATATCATTCATCAAGACCCGGTAATCTCTCAAGTGAAGCTTATTGCCGAGCCCTGGGACTTGGGCGAGGGCGGGTACCAAGTTGGAAATTTTCCTATTCTTTGGACAGAATGGAATGGAAAATACCGAGACAACCTAAGATGCTTTTGGAAGAGTGATGATGGGCAAGTAAACCAATTTGCCTCCCGAATCACCGGTAGCAGCGACCTCTACGAAGCTAGTGGAAGAAAGCCTCATGCCAGCATTAACTTTATTACTTGCCACGATGGATTTACTCTTCAGGACTTGGTTAGCTACAACCAAAAACACAACTTAATCAACGGAGAGGATAACCGTGACGGAGAAAACCACAACAACAGCTGGAATTGTGGGGTAGAAGGCGAGACCAGCGATGTACAAGTATTAGCACTCAGAGAAAAACAAAAGAAAAACTTAGTTGCCTCTCTGCTTCTGTCTCTCGGGGTACCCATGATTCTCTCGGGGGATGAAATCTGCCGGACGCAAAAGGGTAACAATAATGCATATTGCCAAGACAATGAACTGAACTGGCACAAATGGGATTTAAACGAAAAAGAAAAAGAATTTTTAGATTTCATAAAGAAACTTATAAAAATTCGCAAAAAATACCCTGTACTATTGCGAAGAAAATTCTTTAGGGATCAAGCAAATAAAACTTTCGAGAAAAAAGATATTCTCTGGCTTAACTCTCAGGGCAAGGAAATGAAAAAAGCTGATTGGCTAAATCCTAAACTAAAAACTTTAGGAGCCTTCTTTAATGGCAATTCAATCGAAGAGCATGATGAACAGGGTTATCCAATTTTAAGCGACTCGCTGCTTATGCTTTTCAACGCTCATCACGAAAATGTAACTTTTACACTTCCTAAAATTTCTACTAGTAGCAAGTGGCGTTTACTGCTTAGCACCAGCACAAATGATATAGCAAATTTTGATTATGAAACTAAAGGTTTTGTCGAACTTGAAGGCAGAAGCTTAATAGTTTTTTCTTTAAAAAGTTAAAATTTTAAATATTGTTTTGCTTTTATACAAATTGCTTAAACTCGGTAAATATCAACATTATAAGGGTCAATTTTATGAAGTAATTGGCGAAGCTACCCACACAGAGACCAGAGAGGAGCTTGCGCTTTATAAAATGCTTTATGAAACTAAAGATTATGAATTTGGCTCTCTATGGGTTAGACCAAAGAATATGTTTTTGGAAACAGTTGTATATAAAGGTAAAGAAGTTCCTCGTTTTAAGTATGTTGGAGGATAGAAGCTTCGAGACTACTAAATAAAACTCTTAAGCAGAATTAATGGCAGCATAGATAATTTACGTCCAAATGGTACAAAGGCCCGCTGCGAAAACACATCGTAATTTCTTTTCACAACTTCGTCCAAAATGCCCTCGTAAACTGTTAAAGCGCAATTAATTGCAAAACGTCCTTCGGGCTCTAAATGCTTAGTTCCTTTTTGGCTGGTTTTATACAAATCATGAGCGCGGGAAACCTGAAATTTTATTAGTTCATTAAATTCTTTTGAGCCTCTCCAGGTGCTTGGAGAATTATAGTCACAATTAAAAGTCTCGAAATCTTCTTTGGGCAAGTAAATTCGGTCTCTTTCTAAATCCTCTTTTACATCTCTTATGATATTAGTCAGCTGGAGAGCTATTCCAGCTTTTATGGCATTATCTACAACTACTTTCTCAAAATTTTTGTTAAAACCAATAATGTAAGAACTCATAAGCCCAACGGTTGAAGCCACCTGGTAGCAGTACTCAGAGAGTTGAGCAAAAGTCTCATAACGGTTTTGGATTAAATCCCTACGGCAACCATCGATTAATTCGTAAGCGTACTTTTCAGGAATTTTAAACTCTTCCAGAGTGTTTTGAAAATTTTGCAGAACAAAATTCTTCGGTCTTAAAGAGTGGAAATCTTGTCTCCACTCGTCGATAAGCTTTAATTTTTCCTCTTTCTCCTTTAGGAGAAGGTTGGGGTGAGGTGCATCAACCAAATCGTCGGTAGTCCGGCAAAAGGCATAAAGAGACCAAATTGCTTTTTTCTTTTTTTCAGGTAAAAAACTTGAAGCAAAATGAAAACTCTTAGAGTGTTCTTTTATTAACTGTTCTAGGTCTTGAATTTCACAGTTCATATAACGACTTTCAGACTGCATCAGTCTGTGCTTCCGCCGGCAAATTAACAACTGGTTCTTCCAATTTAAATCTGGTAAGCGGTACTTCTGGAGCCAGATAATTTACTGTAGAAACTAAAATTTCATCGTTAATAACTTTTAAAGCGCTAATGCTGCAGTTGTCCAAAATCAAATTGCTACATTCGCTCAGCGGTTTCTTATCAAAATGGTCGATGATAGCGTTAATTAATCCACCATGAGAAACCACCACTGAATTGCCAGAAAGCTCAATCAAATTCTGGATAAACTTTATTCCACGTTCTTGAAGGTCAGAATATGACTCACACCAAGCAGGTCTCCAAGTTTTGACTAAACGCCAGCGAGAGTAAACCTCTGGTTCACGCTCTACAATATCTTTAGATAATCTTCCCTCCCAACGACCAAAGTAAGCTTCTCTGATTGACTTTTCTTGAACAAGAGGAAGTTGTATTTTATTAGAAATTGCAGTTGCCGTTTGCTTTGCGCGGCTTAAATCACTAGAAAACAAATTTTTGATTTGAAATAACTCTTTTTTTTGAGCAAAAAACTCTGCGGTCTTTTCTGCTTGATGCAAACCAAGCTCTGTAAGCGGCGCATCGTGGTGTCCTTGAATAATAAAATCCCTATTGGCAGTTGATTGGGCATGCCTAACTAGCCAAATAAATTTTGCTGAAGAATCAAATTCGTTCATAGTTGAATTTTATCTTTAATCAACAATTAAATTCTAAACAAAAAATAAAAATAAGCAAAATTTTTGTTTATTTACCTTTCAGAGCCAAAATTCCTTTTACGGTTTTGTTTAAAGAATCTTTATTGGAATCTTCTAATTTTTTTTGGAGAATAGCTGAAGGTACCTTAATTTTAGAAACGAATCTGGCTGTGCGCTCCACATAGGTTTTACCGTTTGAGTCAATCAATTTATACTCAAAATCAGCAAACTCAAGAGGTAAGGTAGAGTAAAGCGTGCAAGTTTTTATATGCTTGTCCGAAAGCGATTGAATGTAATAATCAAAAATATTCCTAGTCGGTGGAAAGATGGGTGTAGAAACCGTAATCGTTTCAAAGTGATATATTGCTCCTACCTTGCTAGAAGGGCTAAGCAAAGGGAAAGAGTTTTTAGGATTAATGTCTTTATTCCATTGATGCTTAGTGGAAAAGTCTGAGAGCCGCTGAATAATATACTCTCCGTCCTCTTTT